>JAQTVL010000659.1 GCA_028706835.1 Phycisphaerae bacterium
AACCCGGCAATCCTGGGCAAGGCGGACATCCTTGGCTTTCGCCTGGAAATAGTTCGTCCCCCCCTGTTTGACCCGGCCGGCAAGTTCCTCCGTGAGTTCCACCTCGCGGCGGCTGAGGGGTTCATCCAACTGGCAGGCGTTCCAGTTCTGGGTGAGCTGGCACTTGAGCGGATCCGGATCGATGAATCCGATACCCACGATGTTGGTGGTCACACCCGGAACGGAAAGCGGGTATTGCAGCAAGCGGGCCGAAGGCATCTCCGGACTGCCGATATGCAGGACCATGTCGGAAGGCTTGATCGGGAACTTGATCTCATCGCGATAGAAGACGCCGTTGGCGAACACCTTCATGGAGACGATGCCGAGCCCCTTGGCCGCCGCCACCGGGATCACGTTGTTGATGTGGCTGAGGTAGCGCCGGTCGTTCGCATTCGCGGGCACCAGCAGCGTCGCAAAGAGGTTCTCCGTATCGCGCCGCAGCGCATACATCAGCGCATCGGCGCTCTTGTGGCCGGTGATGCCGATGTGCCGGAGCAGGCGCTGCTGGCGGGGATTCAGGCCGGTGCGGTCGGTGCCGTCGCGGAAATCGCGCAACACCGCCAGGCTGCCCACCCGCTCCACCTGGCTGGGATTGTCGTAGCCCTCGAAAGCGGCATCCACCTCGAGGCGACTGCCAATGGCATGAAGCTGCACGCTGTCGAGATACGCTCCGGCGGGAAAATTGCCCTCACCGTCGCCGAACAACTGGGACAGCGAGCGGTAAAGATCATCGACCACCGAGGAGCCCTTTTTGCCGTTGCTGGCATTGCTCACCCCTTCCCATATGCCGCGGTTGGACCGGATGCCGGACTTCGTGGCGATGAAGACGCTCCGCCTCAGTTTCTCGTCGTAGTTGGGCAGCCCCGGGGTGAGGCCCAGTTGCCGGAACGCCCGCCCGTAGTTGACCTGGCTCGGACCATACACGTTGGAGGTGTCGAAATAGCGCACGCCAGTCTCGCAGGACTTCACGATGATCGCGACGGGGTCGATGCCCGGACCGGTCCACTGCAGGGAAGCCTGCCCGCCGAGACTGAACAAGGGCGTGGCAAATCCGGTCCGGCCGAGCAGGCGGGTGGGCACCGGCCGGAGCCGGGCAGCACCACGCGAGATATAAGGGGCCGCCAGCATGCCGACACCGGCCAAAGAAACGGCGTGGATGAAGCTACGGCGGGACAATGGACGAATCTTGGGGTTCATGGGATGAAAGGGAGACCCTGCGGACAACTGCAGCTAAACGCGCAAGCTAAGCTAATGCTCGCCGGCACCCCGTAGAAGCTCCGGCTTAGGTTACGTCGTTGAACTGCGAGGCGCCGCTTGTCGCATTGCGTCCGACCCAAGCCAATTATGCCTAGGGCGATTTCCGGGAAACCCCGACCCGAAATACGGGGATCGGCTCATTCAACGACATAACCGGCCTGCGCACTTTAGGGCGGGATGCTCGCATGGTTAGCTCATCCGTTAAGATCCGATTGGCCAGCCCAGCGAGAGTGGCCGCGGAGCTCGCCCCCTTTTACCCCTTGTCGTTTACCAACTCCGCAGGCCGAGAGCATGAAATCAAAGACTGCTGACCACTTGAATCCATGAACCGGATTTCAGTCCTGTCGTTCTATTCCGTCGGCACGCCACCGCCCAGTTCCCGGCGGATTGCACATCCCGGTCTCTTCCACGCGCGACACCTGTTGCCCGTCATTTCCCTGCTCTGCGCGCCTATCCTGACCCATGCCGAGTCACGCAAGCCCGCCGGACCCGATGTGCTGATTGTTTCCGACGTGCCGGCCGACCAGACCACCGTCACCCGCCCGACCGCGGACAAGCCGGTCCACTATATTTTCCTCGGCGGCCTGGAGCGCCCGCTCGGTCAGGCCATCGGCGGCGAACCGATTCCCGGCCGGGCCGAGGTGCAGAAGGAAATCGGCGCTGCCCTCGCCTCGCAAGGCTACCTGCCCACGCAAGTCGGCGGGCCGAAGCCCTCGCTCGTCATCGTCTTTTCCTACGGCACCGCCAATCTGGTCACCGACGAGATCGCCGGCCTTGACAGTGAACCGTCCACCTTGGTCGCCTACAACAGTCGTGAGATTTTCCAACTCGTCGGGGCGGACAAGGCCTCCCAGCACCTGATGTTGAGCACCGAGGCGGACCGCATCAACGATGCCGCCCGCAACGACCGGCTCTATGTTTTCGTCGCGGCGCTCGACGCCGTCGCCCTGGCGAAGAAGGAGCGGAAGCTCGTCTGGCGCACTCGGATCTCGATCGAGTTGCGGCGGCACACGCTGTCCGATTCCCTGCACGTCATGCTGACGAGCGCCGCCCCGTATTTCGGAAGCACAACAGAGCTGCCCGTCTTCCTCGATGACGCCGACCGGCGAAAGGCCAGCGTGAAAATCGGCCCGCTCAAGGTGCTCGACGATAACGTCAAACACCCCCCGACAGCTCCACCCATGAATAAATGAAATCAGACACAACCTGTTCCACGCGGCTGTGCCGACCCTCGGTCAATAGACAATATGATGCGGGAATGCCCGCAAGCCACCGACCTCCGTCGGGGTTGATGCTTCCCCTCCGGCAAAGGTGGGTCCCCCGCCGGGGAGCCATCGGCTTGGGCTGTCTCCTCGCGGCGGCCTGCGCACTGCTGGCCGGACCCGCCCGAGCCGCCCTGCCCTTGCCCGACCCGGACAATGGCGGACTGACGCTGCCGCCCGGATTTCATGCCGTCATTGTGGCCGACCAACTGCTG
>JAQTVL010000660.1 GCA_028706835.1 Phycisphaerae bacterium
GTGCCCGGCCGCGGGCGATCCGTCTGCGGCGGGCGAAGCCGGCGACGGCGGGGCGACGCCGCCCGCCGGACCCGCGACCGGCGCTGGGAACCCTACCGAGGAGTCGCCGTGAAAGCACTCGTCTTCCGAGACAACCAGCTCTCCGTGATCAACGACCGTCCCGAGCCGCAGCCGGCCGCCGACGAGGTGGTCATCGACGTGCGCCTGGCCGGCATTTGCCGCACGCACATCGAGATCACGCGCGGCTACATGAGCTTCGAGGGCGTTCTCGGTCACGAGTGCGTCGGCGTCGTGAGCCGCGCGGGCGGCGCGGCCGGCAAGAAGTGGCTGGACCGTCGCGTGGTCTGCGAGATCAACTGCGTCTGCGGCAAGTGCGACATGTGCCTGACGGGGCTGCGGAATCACTGCCGGCAGCGGACGGTGATCGGCATCAGCGGCCGTGACGGGGCGTTCGCCGACTACATCGTCGTGCCGCAGCGCAACTGCCACCGGGTGCCGGAGACGATGAGCGACGAGGAGGCGGTCTTCGTCGAGCCGCTGGCGGCGGCGATCCAGGTGGTCAAGCAGGTCCCGGTCGATTCGCGAATGAAGGTGACTGTGCTGGGTGACGGGCGGCTGGGGCTGCTGGTGGGGCAGGTGCTCCAGTCGGTCGGCTGTTCGCCACGGCTGGTGGGCAAGCACCCGAAGAAGATGGCCTTCGCCGAGAAGCGGTCGATCCGCGTCGTGCCGCTGGAGGATCTTAAGCCGGCCAACACCGACGACCTGGTGGTCGATTGCACGGGCAGCCCCAAGGGGCTGGAGACGGCGATGCAGCTAGTCCGCCCGCGGGGCATAATCATGCTAAAGAGCACCTGCGCCGCCGGCGAGCCGCTTAACCTTTCCCCACTGGTCATCAACGAGGTGCATTTGATCGGCTCTCGCTGCGGCCCGTTCCTGGAGGCCATCGAGATGCTGGCCAAGAAGGAAGTTAACGTCAGCGGCCTGATCAGCCGGCGGTTCAAGTTTGACCGCTCGCTGGACGCGATCAGGGCCGCCGGCGACCACGATTCGCTGAAGATTCTCCTGGCAATGTGACGGATTGGCGGAACACCACCGAGTCGGCGGCGTATGATTTTCATACGCGAAAGACGCGGATAGACTAACTACAGAGAGCGCAAAGATCGCAAAGACTGAATATCTTTCAATTGATTTCCTTCTAAGCGATCTTTGCGAGCTTTGCTGTTCGATCTTCTTTCTCAGGAGTCCTGAACCTCATGTTGAAATTCCCCGATAATTTCGCGTGGGGGGTGGCGACAGCCGCCTACCAGATCGAAGGCGCCTGGAACCTCGACGGCAAGGGCGAGTCGGTTTGGGACCGTTTCTGCCACGCATCCGGCAAGGTCGCCCGCGGCGAAAACGGCGACGTCGCGTGCGATCATTACCACCGGTTCCGCGACGACATGCGACTGATGGCCGAGCTGGGGCTGAAAGCCTACCGCTTCAGCATCTCCTGGCCGAGGGTCATGCCCGAGGGCATCGGCCAGATCAACGAGGCCGGCATCCGCTTCTACAGCCAACTGGTCGACGAACTGCTGGCGGCCAACATCCGCCCGCTGGTCACGCTCTACCACTGGGACCATCCGCAGGCCCTGGAGGACCGCGGCGGCTGGACCAGCCGCGAGATGGCCGACTGGTTCGCCGACTACGCTGGCCTGGTCGCCGGGCGGTTGGGCGATCGCGTCACCGACTGGGTAACGCTCAACGAGCCGGCGAGTTTCATCTGGAGCGGCCACGTTCACGGGGTCCAGGCGCCCGGGCGGGCCGACCGGACGCTGTCCATGGCCGCTGCCCACAACGCCAATCGCGCCCACGGGATGGCGGCCCGGGCGATCCGGGCATCGTCCCACGGGCCGGCCCGCGTCGGCATCGCCTTGAATATCGAGCACTACGAGCCGGCCAGCGACAACCCCGCCGACCTGGCCGCCACGGTTCGCGTCGAGGCCAAGCGAATACTCCTGTTCATCGATCCAATCCTCCGCGGCAAGTATCCGCCGTCGGTGCTGGCGACGCTGCCCAAGCTCGAACCGTTCATCCAGCAAAACGACCTGGTTCAGGCGTGCGCCCCGCTGGATTTCCTGGGGCTGAACTATTATCACCGCCATCGCATTCGCGACGCCTCCGGCGTGCCGGTCGCCTCGCCGTCGGCCCCGCAGGGCGAGACCGGCCAGTCAATCGTCGCCCCCGACGGAATCCACGCGGTCCTGGCCCGCCTGCACGGCGAATATCACGTGCGGGAAATCATGGTCACCGAGAACGGCTTCAATCGATCCGAGGATACGCCGGTCAACGGCCGGGTCGAGGACGGCCCGCGGATCGATTACATCCGCGACCACCTGGCGGCGGTCCACCGGGCGATAGAGCAGGGCGTCAACGTCACCGGCTACTTCGTCTGGACCCTGATGGACAATTTTGAGTGGGCGATGGGCTACGAGCCGCGGATGGGCCTGGTCCACGTCAACTACGCGACGCAGACGCGGACCATCAAGCAGAGCGGCCTGTGGTATCGCGACGCGATCCGCGCCGGCGGGATCGACGCTGGATGAGCAATCGGCGATCAGCGGCCAACTATCGGCAACAGAGCACATCCGCCTCGGCTGTGCCCGGCCGCGAAGCGGCCGGAGATTACGTTACGACCTCACCATGATTGAGCACATTGGCGACCGCATGCCGCTGCTGCACTTCGAGCTATTCGAGCAGTTTCCCGAATTGGCCTGCGCTGTGAGCACACGC
>JAQTVL010000661.1 GCA_028706835.1 Phycisphaerae bacterium
TGCGAGCTGCTGCTGAACTACCTGCCGGCGTTCCAGGCACGGTGCGTGGCGGGCATCACGATCAACGCCAAGCGCTGCCGGCAGTATTTCGAGAGCAGCGTCAGCCTGGCGACGGTGCTCAATCCGATCATCGGCTACCTGAACGCGGCCGAGGTGGTCAAAGAGGCCGTCAAGACCGGCAAGACCATCGTGCAGATCGTCCGCGAGCGAAAGCTGCTGGACGAGGCGAAACTGGCGGAGTTGCTCAGCCCGCAGAACGTGACCGGCCCGCTGCACTGACCGCGGCGCTACGGTTAGCCGGGGTCGTTGAAGCTGACGATCGGCTTGGTCTGCTTGGTCTTGGAGTCGTACGTGTAGGTAATGCGGGCCTTCTTGAGCTTCGCCTGCTGCTCGGGCGTCAGCAGTTCGGCGATGTCCTTCTTGAGTTGCTGGCCAAGCTCATGTTTCTTCGTCCAATCGTCGGGGCCAAGGTCCGCCATGGCTGCGCGGGCGGCGTCAACCAGTTCCGCCGACTTGTCCTTCTGTTGATCCGACAACCCCAACTCGCCGAGCGGGACCGTCACCGTGTCAATCGCGAAGTCGGTCGCCCGCCTGGACTCCTCGGCCCTCGCCGCCTTGAGCTTGGCCTGCTGCTCCGCGGTCAGAAGTTGCTCGGCTTCCTTGTCGGCCGCCTTGAGCGCGTCATTGAACGGCTGGCTCATCTTCTGATACTCGGCGTTGAGGGCATCGGCCTCCTTGGTATTGCCGGCCTGGCGGGCACTGTACGCCTTGAGGGTCAGGTCCTGGGCCTTCTTGGCCCAGTCCGCGGTACCCGTGGTCCTGTAGAACTCCTCCAGCCGCTTGCTGTAGACGTCCCGCATCTGCGCCCGCTGGTCCTCGGACAACTCGGCGCCCCGGTACTTGAACAGCATAGTGCGGGCGTAGCGTTTCGCATTGCCGGCCGGCGTTTCGCTCGTCTCGTCCATCGCGTCGCTGTACTTCTTGACCTGGGCAGCCGTCAGCAACGGCAGGAACTTCTCCTCCAGGGCCGGGCGGAACTTTTCCGCCCGCTCCTGCATCGGCCGGAAAAGCTCTTGCCAACGCTTCGACATCTCGGCGAGCTTATCGCGGTTCTTCGGCTGGGCCATCTCCTCCTGAAGTTTGGTCAACTCCTCTTGCCCCGGCCTGTTCTGGTCGGTGATTTGCCGGCGAATGTCGGCGACGGACGTCTTGATCTTCTCGGCCTGCTCGTCGGTCGGCGTGGCCTGCGACAAGGCGTAGCTCACCCGCGATATGCCGGTGTCGATCCACTTGCTGCCCGGCATCGGGCCAAACGGGGACGGCGCCGTCGGCGGTTTCGGCGCGACCGCCGGCTGGGCTGCGGGATCAGCCGGGGCGACGGGCTTGCCGGCGGGGTCCGCCGGGTCCGGCTTGATCGTCTTGACCGTCACATCGTCGGCGTGGAGGACTGTCACCACCAGAAACAGCATCGCCGCAACAGCGGCAACGAACGCAAGTCTGTTCATCTTCTCGCTCCGCAAGTGGATCAATCCGTACCAAGAGACTAACGCGGCCCGGCGGGGCACATTGCATCCTCACACTGTTTTGCGGATGGCAAGGATGACAAGGGCCGCCCCGCCGCCGGCCAGCAACGCGGCCCAGACATGCGGCGTTGCCCCGCCACGGCCCCTGAAAAGCCAGGCGCCAAGAAGTCCGCCCGCGACTCCGCCGGCTGCGATGAGCAGGGAAGACAGGACACGCCGCGTGTTCGTCCGCACCGTCCGGCACCTCCGCATCTTCAAGATCGCCCGGGCTGATACGGTCATCACGGCGCAGGCGGCGCCACCGGGACCGGGGCGGGCGGCAGCTTCGGGGCCAACGGATCGCTCCCGGGCGCCGGCGCGAACGGGTTCACGTTGATCTTGACGCCCTCGATCTTCTTGAGGATGCCGGCCGGCACCTTCGCCCGCTGCTCGGGCGTGTCGATCGGGCCGTCGAAGAGCACCTTGCCGTCTTTGTCCTTGGCCAGCAGGTGCCGGCTGCCGTTGCCGTGGTCGGTCACCGTGATCTCGTGCGTGCCGTCGCTGATGCTGCACTGCCCGACAGCGCCAGCCATCCCGCCCGGCAGCATCGGCGGCATGTTCGGCATCGGCATGTTGCCCGCCCCGCCCATCACTGGAGGCCCCATTTGCTCAATCAGGTCGACACGTATGCTGCCCAGCTTCGGCTGCTCCTTCTCGGCGAGCTTGACGGCGATCACCTGCGGCTTGGCCTGGCGGATGACCGTCAGCTTGACCTCCTCGCCGACCTTGAAGGTGCGGACCAGCACCGTCAACTGCTCGGGGTTGATGATGAGCTGATCGTTCAGCTTCCACAGCACGTCGTGCTGCCCGACGCCGGCTGCCTTGGATGGGCCTTCCGGGTCGACGAACTGCACGGCCAGGCCCACGCCTTCCGGCAGGCTCAACTGCGCCCGAAGGGCCGCATCAGCCGGGCCAGCCGCGATGCCCAGGTAGGACGCCTTGACCAGTTCCACCTTCACGGGCATCTGCGCCCACCGGCCAAGCTGGCCCGGCTGCATCGGCCCGACCCAGCATTCCGGCTGGGTGGTCGAGCCCAGTTGCATGAGGATCTGCCTCAGCGCGGGCAGAATCTGCACGTCTACGCCGCCCTGCCCTTCGCCGCCGATCTGGACGACAACGCCATTGCCGCCGCCCTGCTCGTCCAGCACCACTTGGCCCCAGCACGAACCAGCCGTCAAACCGATTG
>JAQTVL010000662.1 GCA_028706835.1 Phycisphaerae bacterium
GGCAATTCTTCGCCGAGCCGGCGAACAATGTCGTCGATGCCGACCATTCCCAAAAAATATCGATGATCAAGTCGGCGGCCGTGGTGGCCTGCCTGCCCGCAGCCGGGCGATCCAGCGGCCAGGACCCGACCAACGGCGCGCTTCAGGCGGGGGTGAAGGCGTACTTCCAGGCGAGCGGCGCGACGGCGCCGGCGTGGGTTGACAACTACCTGACCGGCAAGATCGCCTACTCGGCTGCGCACACCGCCGTGCAGTTGCACGCCGGAAAGAACAGCCCGACCGCCTATGACGTGGCGGAGGATCTCACCGTGACGGTCTGGCACGACTATAACCTGACGATCCCGCTGGCCAACAAGCTGTTCGGCCAGACGTATGACAAGGCGTCGGACACGTGGTGGACGAGGGTCCAGGCCAGTTGCACGCTGAACAACGAAGGCGTCAACGACGTGATCCAGGAAGACACGTTCGTTAAGCCGTGACCGTTGGTAGTGACGCCGTAAGGCGTTTTCTCCTGATGCCCTGACGGGCACGCTACGAACGACTTTTGCGAGAGAGAAGATAGACGGAATGAGCAATCCTCCAACAGCGCCGATGGGTCCGACGCAGTCGTCCCAGCCTGGCGCCAGCCAGATCGGCGGGCAGCTTGGCTTGAAGAGCGGCACGAAACTCGGCAAGTATGAGATTGTCGGCCGGCTGGGGCTGGGCGGCATGGCCTTGGTCTACAAGGGCTACGATCCGCTGCTGGACCGCTTCGTGGCGATCAAGCAGATCGCCAGCCACCTGGCGGCTGACCCCAAGTTCATGGAGCGGTTCCGCAAGGAAGCGCAGATCCTGGCCAAGCTTGGCACGGACCAGGCGAGCGTCGTGCAGATTTACGAGCTGATCGAAGACGCCCGGGGCCTGTTCATCGTGATGGAATACGTCGAAGGGCAGACCCTCGACGTGTTGATCGCCAAGCAGAAAGGCCCGATGCCGATCCAGTTGACTCTGGAGGTGCTCTGGCACCTTGCGGTCGGGCTGCGGGCGGTTCACGAGCGCAGCATCATCCACCGCGACATCAAGCCGGCGAACGTGCTGGTGGGCGTGAACCACCGGTGCAAGATCACCGACTTCGGCGTGGCGGCCAGGACGGGCGGCAAGACCTCCATGACGCTCGGCACGACCAAGTACATGGCGCCCGAGCTGTTCGGCGGCGACGAGGTCGACGGGCGGGTGGACATCTACTCGCTCGGCTGCATCGCCTTCGAGATGCTCTGCGGCCAGGAGAAATTCCAGCAGATATTCCACGAGGTGACCAAGGACGACCGGGCCGAGTCGCTTCGCTGGATGAAGTGGCACACCAACCGCGAACTGTCGGCCCCCATGCTCGACCAGATCAACCCGCACGTGCCGGACGTGCTGGCCAAGATCGTCGCCAAGATGATGGCCAAGGACCCGGCGCAGCGGTTTGCCTCGGCGGAGCACCTGCTCGAAATCCTCAAACGGCACTTCACCCAGCAGGGCACCGCGAAGAAGCAGACCGCCAAGGCGGCCAAGGTCGCCGCCGCCGCGGTGGCCGCCAAGGCCGCGTCCGGCGAGCGCAAGCCGGAGCCGATCCCGGAGCGGCTGCCGGACGGGGGGGGGGCCGTGGCGGCTGCGGTCGCCGCGTCGTCAACCGCGGACGTCAATCTCGCGCTTCCCCCCGGGGGGCCGCACACCACCCGGCTGCCGAAGCGGAAGATGACCCGGCGTCAGCGGCTGGTCGTGCTGTCGTCGCTGCTGGCGCTGATGCTCGCGGCGTTCGCGACGTTCCAGATCTACAAGTCGGCCATTCAGAACCGCATCGAGGCCCGGGCTGGGGCGCTCTACAACGACGCCCGCGAGCAGTGGAAGAAGGGCAATTACACCGGCGCCCGGCACACCCTTGGCGTGCTGTTGGCTGACGAGTCATTGGTCAAGGTGGATGATCAGCGAGCCAAGGACCTGACCGTCAAGATTGACGAGTTGCCCACCGGACACCCGGATCGGGCCAAGCTGGAAGAAGAGCGCCAGGCCGTTCTGGCGGAGGCAAAGCAGATTCCGCTTTACAGGCATTTGGCCGATGCGAAGACGCCAACAGACGCGACCTATCGGGATTGGGCCACTGGTCGGCTGACTTGGTTGGACGCCAAGCAGGCTCTGGCCACCGCCTCGACGCTGTCGCGCCAGACCTGGCCGACCCGCGAGCCGTCCGAGGTGGCCGCGATGTCCGACGCCGACCGGCAGACGTGGCGCGCCAACCTGGAGAAGAAGGTCCAGGCGGAATGGGCGGCTGCGACCGCGGCCCGCAAGACGCTGGCCGAGCAGAAGATCATCCCGGCTGACGAGGTCCGCAGCGTCGAGAAGGATATGGAGTTCGAGCGCAACTTCCTGGCCAAGGTGAAGGAAGCCCTGGACAAGATGACCGACGGCTACAAAAAGCTGGACATGGACCTGATCAACCAGTCCAAGCTTCTGCTGGACGAGGCCGTCACAATCAAGCCGCGCGAAGACCTGAACACGGAGTACGGCTACCGCCTCCAGTTGATCGGGCACTTCGAGCACCGCCAGGCGACCGAGGAGGCGAGGGCGCTGGATGAAGCGAAGCGGACCGCCGAGGCCGAGAAGAAGTGGCGCGAGATACTGGAGAAGTGGCCCACCGACAAGGAAGCGAAGGTCCGCCTCGGCACCTACGAGGACGACCGCGCTCGCGGCGACACCCGAGCGAAGATCAAGGCGATTGTTGATGCG
>JAQTVL010000663.1 GCA_028706835.1 Phycisphaerae bacterium
GATTCGTCCCCGTCAGCTTCTTCCAGCCGCGCCCCGGGATTCATCCGATCCCCCAGCCGACGATCCGCCCCCGGCCCACTCGTGTCGCCGCCTAAACGCTCACGCCTATTCTGAGGGAGGCGTCAAGATTCGCGGGACCTAACAGTTATGCCTCGCGGATCGCGGATTCGCCTGTGCGAAGCATTAGGACTTTTGCGGAAGTTTAGGAGAAATAATGAGTTACGCAGCATCGAACCGGGCCGCGAAAATCGGTGCGGCTTCGAGTTTCCAACCTCCGAAGGGCTGGCTGTTGAGCGGGCTGTCCGACTGGAGCGACGAAATTACCCTTGACGCCTGCAAACGTAACCCGCTATCATGATTCATGTTAAGTGGTTGGTTCTGGCCTTTCATATCGGTTGTCATCTCGATGCTGGTTCTGGTCGGAAATGACGGTGGCATTCGCCAACGCCGCGTGATGTCCGCGGTCGGATGGACAGTTAAATCGGCTGCAACCGGGAACAGGTGTTGACCTTACTCCACTTTGGAAGGTGGGCAGGCCCATGGCAACAGTGACGAAGAAAGAATTGATTGACCGCATCGCCGATCAGACCGCCACCAAGCGAGTCATCGCCAAGCGGATCATCCAGAGCTTTCTGGATGCCGTGATCGACGAGCTCCGCCAGGGCAATCGGCTGGAGTTCCGCGACTTCGGCGTGTTCGAGCACAAGGATCGTCAAGGGCGAATGGCCCAGAATCCGAAGACGCTCGAACAGGTGGCGGTGCCGGCCAAGCGGACCGTCAAGTTCAAGATGGGCCGGCTGATGAAGAAGCAGCTTCAGGACAGCCTGAGCACCCGCGGCCCGAGGCTGCACACGTCCGGCGACGGCGCGGTGGCTGCCAAGCCCGCGGACTGAGCGCAGGGAGCAGCCGTGCAATAACGGAATGTCGCACGCGATCGCGACCGACAGGTCGCGCGAACGGTTGGGTTCACCAGAGCAATCGGGTTTGCAGTTGACTCGCCGCACAAATTAGCCTAATACAGTTCACAGCAGCCAACACAGTCGGCGGAGAAGGCGATTCGCCCGTGTTGGCTGCCGGTGTTTTTGTGTGACGGAGGTCGCCGAACAATGGCTCTGGGCACGGTGAAGTGGTTCGATCAGCGTAAGGGGTTTGGCTTCGTGACCGACCAGGATGGCGGCGACCTGTTTATTCACTTCACCACGATTGACCCGGAGATTCGCAGCAAGCTTCGCCCCGGCCAGATGGTCAACTTCGACGTAACCGCCGGCGAAAAGGGGCCCAAGGCCATCAACGTCACGCTGGCTGAAGCCCCGGCTGCGCCCCCGGCGGATCCGGCTGCGCCGTAACGCCTCGCCGGCCTGCCGTTTTTTCTAACCCGACCCGCCAGCCAGACGCGATATAATAGGTGTTCACCCGAAGGAGCGTTGTAACATGCCGTGGCTGGTTGGCCTGCTGGTTGTGTGGGTGCTGTGGGATCCGCCCACGGCGCTGGCCTGGGGGCCTTCGACACATATCGAATTGGGGCGGACGCTGCTGTCGACGCTGGCGCCGGGGCTCGGCGCCGTTGCCGGGCTGCTCACCAAGTACGCTCGCGACTTCCTCTACGGCAACGTGGCCGCCGACGTCATCCAGGCCAAGAAACTGGCGGAAGCCAAGAAGCACTGCCACAACTGGCCGATCGGGCTGAACCTGCTGGACAAGGCGGAGAACGACCACGTGCGGGCGTTCGCGCTGGGGTATCTGTGCCACCTGGCGGCGGACTGCGTGGCCCACAACAAGTTTGTGCCGCGGCAGATGATGCTGTCGCAGTCGCGCACGACCTTTTCGCACCTCTACTGGGAAATGCGGGCCGACGCGATGATCGGACGGCCGAGCTGGCAGGAGATGCGCTCGGTGGTCACAGACCACTGGGCGGACCACGACGAGCTGATGGAGACGTATCTGGAGATGCCGCTGTTCTCATTCGGGTGGAACAAGCGGGTGTTCCGGCGGATCAGCCTGGCGAGCTCCGCGCGGTCGTGGCGGCGCGGGGTGAAGATATGGCAGGTGTTCAGCCGGTTCCCGCTGCCCGCGGAGATGATGGGCAAGTATCACGCCGAGTGCCTGTCGCGGATGCGCAGCGTGCTGGCCAAGGGGGCCCATTCGCCGGTGGTCAACGAGGACCCGGTCGGGTCGGTTTCGTTCGCAAACGCCCGGGTCACGCGAAAGCTCTTGCGGCAGATGGCCAGCGCCGGTATCCTTCGCCCGCAAGTGTTGCGGGAGGCGGTGGCCCATCTGGCCCCAAGCAACTGGCCCGGCGAAACCCATCGGACGCGCCACGCCTCCTGAGAAGAAGCTTTCAGCTTTCAGCGGTCAGCGATGGCTGATCGCGTAGGAGTTCCCGCGTGTGCGCTAAGCGTGGCAGACCTGCTGGAAAGACACCGTCTCCTCCGAACTTCGCGCCCCCTCCCCCGCCGCCGATCAACCCGGCTGACCTCGAGGTCATCGACCGCGTCGTGCAGGCCGACTGCACGGTGTTCCTGCCGCAGTATCGCGGGCCGCGGCCGCGGCTGATCTTCGCCGATCCGCCGTTCAACATCGGCTACCAGTACGACCGCTACCAGGACCGCCGGCCTTACGAGGAGTACTACAACTGGACGGTGCAGTGGATGACGGCCTGCGCGAACGCGCTGGACCCCGCGGGCAGCTTCTACGTGGCCATCGGCGACGAATACGCGGCTGAGATCGCCATGATCGGCAAGCGGG
>JAQTVL010000664.1 GCA_028706835.1 Phycisphaerae bacterium
GAACGTGGCCCGGTCGATGAACGGCGGCTGGGGCTCTCCTTCGAGGACGCGGGCGACGGGTTTGCCGCCGGCCGGCTTGCACCACAAGGCGAAGAGGGCCGGGATGTCATTGCCCTTGCCGGGCGAGTTGAAGATTTCCCAGTCGCGCAGGTTGCCCCGCCCGCCGAGCGAGATTGTCCCTGTGCCGATCCCGCCGAGCGGGAAGGCGACTTCGCCCAGGTGCTTGCCGGTAAGCCAGGGCAGATGCGTCATCGGTGTGTCTCCTCAAATGTTCGAGCCGCGAGCGGACGCTCGCGGGTGTGTTCGCAGTCCCGGGGGCTAACCAGCGCACCCGCGAGCTTCCGCTCGCGGCTCAGGGTGCGCGAGTTCATCAACATTGCAGACCCACGATGTCATCCCCCTCGCACGCCAAGGCGGCCAGCGAGGGATAGTCGCCTCGCTTCCACTGCTTGAACTGCTCAGGGAGGCGGCGCTTCTGGAGCCGCCGGCTACGCAGCCCCGTGTCGTCGCAGGTGAAGGCCTCGGCGTAGGCTTTGAACATCCGCGGCCGGCCAATGATCCGCGCGGCTCCGCTGGGCAGCACAGACGGTTCGCGGCGATCAAGCACCAGGAAACTCAGCGGCAGGCTACGCAGGTCGATCCCAGCCAGCCGGCCGAAGCGGACCCAGTTCCCGTCGGTGAACACCTCGGGCGGCGGCGGGGCGACCTGGTGGCACCAGTGCGGCTCGTTGCCCGGTGCGAGCATCGGGCAGGCGTTTTCGTGCGTACACGGAGCGACGATGCGGAACGCCGGCCGCAGTTGCTCGCGGACGGCGATGAGCGATCGGCTGGTCGCGAACGCGCCCGGCTCGACCCAGAGGATCGCGTCGGCATTCTGCGCGGCGGCGATCAGGCTAGCCAGTTGGGTGTCGCGCAACTCGGTGAGCACGTGGGAAACCAACAGCGTGCCGCCGGGCTTCTCTTCTCCCTCCCCTTGGGGGGAGGGCAGGGGAGAGGGGCCGTCGCGAAGCGGAAGGATCGCATCGGGCCCCACGAACGGCGAAGGCGGCTCGCCTTCAGCTTTTGCCTGTCCCCTCTCCCTGGCCCTCCCCCCAAGGGGAGGGGATAGGAGGCTGGCCTTCAACTGTGGGAATTCCTCGCCCGCGATTCGGGCGGCGAACTGCATCGCGAGCGCTGAGCGATCGAAGAGGATCAGTTCGCTGACCGAGGACGGGCCAAACTGGCGCAGGAACCGCCGGGCGGCGATGCCGGTGCCGCAGCCCCAGTCGAGCAGCGGGCCCGGCGGCGGCGACCAGCCGCGACGGCCAAGCTCGGCCAGCACGAAGTCCCACTTCCACCCGATCCGCTGGGCGAAGGTGGCGTCGTAGCTGGCCAGGTCGCGCTCGCTGCGCCAGTAATCGGTGTGCCCCGCGCTGCCGTCGAGGAACTCGCCCCTTATCCGGGTCAGCGCGTCCCAGTCGATGTCGTCCCAGTCGAGCATGGGTTGCCATGATCGGGCGGCGGGGCCGGCAAATCAAGGGGAGGATGCTCGCTTACGGTTCCGCGCGGTCGGGCAGCGTGAAGCGGAAGGTCGAGCCCGTGCCGAACTCGCTCTCGGCCCAGATCCGCCCGCCGTGACGCTCGACGATTCGCTTGCAGATGGCCAGCCCGATGCCCGTGCCCTCGTAGCGGCCTCGGACGTGGACGCGCTGGAAGATCAGGAAGATTCGCTCCAGGCAGCCCGGCTCGATGCCGATGCCGTTGTCGCGGACGGAGAACAGCCATTCGCCCTTGCCGGCTGCGGCGCTGATGTGAATCTCCGGCGTCCGCTCGGCACGGAACTTCAGGGCGTTGCCGATCAGGTTCTGGAGCAGTTGCGTCAACTGCACGGGGTCGGCCACCAGCGTCGGCATCTCGCCGGACGTGATCTTCGCGCCACACTCGTCGATCTTGCCCTGCAAGTTGCCCAACGCGATGCGAAGCGGCTCCGCCAGGTCCGTCGGCTGAAACCGCGCGCCGTGCCCGACGCGCGAGAACGTCAGCAGGCCGGCGATCAGCGACTGCATCCGTTTGGCCCCGTCGACCGCCTGGGCGACGTACTCGTGGGCCTTCTCGTCGAGTTGGCCGGCGAAACGCTCCTTGAGCAGCCCGAGGAAGCCGGTCACCGCCCGCAGCGGCTCCTGGAGGTCGTGCGAGGCAACATAGGCGAACTGCTCGAGGTCGTGGTTGGAGCGGGCGAGGTTCACCGCGGCCTGCTCCAGTTCGGCGGTTCGCTGTCGGACCAGTTCTTCGAGATGATCGCGATAGCGGGCCAACTCGCTGTCGGCGTTGAAGTGGCGGATCGCCTCGCCGATCAGAGGTGCTATCGACTCGATGAACTCAACCATCTCCGGAGCGACCACGCCCGGGCTGTGGTCCGCCAGGTGGATCGCGCCCATGACCTGGTCGTGGTATCGGATGGGGATGACCGCCAGCGACGCAAACCCCCGGCGGATGCACGTGCTGCGGTAGAGCGGCTCGCTGGCCGGCGGCAACGCCCCGGCGAACGCGGCCGTGTCGCCGCAGCAGAACGAGCCGCCCGGGCTGTTCATCGGACGCTCCGCCTCCTGTGGCTGCTGGCTCATCACCCGGGTGCAGATGCAGTGATCGCGGCCGATGCAGAGATCGGACTCCTCCGCCGGGAACGTCTGGTCGTAGCCGCCGGCGGACTCATAGGGCACGTGGCCGTCCGCGTTCATTACGCGGATGCCGACCATCTC
>JAQTVL010000093.1 GCA_028706835.1 Phycisphaerae bacterium
CAAACGGCCGGGACGCCCGGGTCGGGTCGTCGTTGCGGGCGGACAGGGCCTTCATGGCCGCGAAGCTGGCCAGCCCGAGCTGCGTCAGCGCGGCTTCGGACCCGCCGGTGATCATCACGTCGGCTTCGTCGCGCTGGATGATCCGCCAGGCGTCGCCGATGGCGTTGGCAGCCGACGCGCACGCGGTTGCAACCGCGGAGTTCGGCCCCTTGATGCCGTAGACGATGGAGAGGTTGCCGCTGGCGGCGTTGACCATCAGCTTGGGGATGGTGAAGACGGAGATGCGATCCGGCCCCTTGAGGAGCATTCGCTCGTGCTGCTCTTCGAGCTCCTGAAGCCCGCCGATGCCGCTGCCGATGAGCACGCCGCAGCGGAAGGCGTCTTCCTTCGCGAAGTCGATGCCGGAATCCTTGACCGCGGACGGCCCCGCCGCCATCGCAAACTGGGCGAACCGGTCCAGCCGCTTGATTTCGCGGCGATCGATGTACCTGGTCGGGTCGAACTTGGCGCATTCGCCGCCGAACTTGACGTCGAACTTCGCCGGATCGAAGCGGGTGATCGTGCTGACGCCGCTGCGGCCGTGGACCAAGCCGTCCCAGAACTCATCCAGGGTCTCGCCCAGCGCCGTGACGACGCCCATTCCAGTGATGACGATGCGCCGATTGGACATGTCTTGTGGCAATCCTCCGAGCGTCGCTTCGAGTTAAGCCGGCTTCTTGTTCCGCTCGCGGATGTAGTCGATCGCCTGGCCCACGGTCTGAATCTTCTCGGCGTCTTCGTCGGGGATGGAAATCTCGAACTCGTCCTCGAACTCCATGACCAGCTCGACGGTGTCGAGACTGTCGGCGTTCAGGTCGTTGACGAAGCTGGTGTCGCGGGATATTTCACCCTTGTCGACGCCCATCTGGTCGGCCACGATTTCGATAACCTTTGTTTCCAGTTCCTCGGCCACGTTGATTCCTCCATGCCTCTGGTAGTCTTCTCTTACCTGGTTTTCTCACGAAGCTAAAAGCCGCGACACTATACCCTTTCTGGACCACGTTGCCAAGGGGCAATTCTCAAATTTGGCGTGCTCCCGGAACGACGAATCCCGAATCCCGAATTACCGGCCGCGAAATGAGTTATGCACACGCTCCATCCCGCGATCGGCATACCGCGCCCCCCACTTACATGTGCATCCCGCCGTCGACGCTGAGCACCTGCCCGGTGATATAGGCCGAGTCGTCGCAGGCCAGGAACGCCACCGCGCGGGCGATGTCCTGCGGCAGGCCCATCTTCTTCAGCGGGATCATGCTCAGGGCGATGTCCTTGGCCTGCTGCGGGATGGCGTCGGTCATTTCGGTCTTGATGAAGCCGGGGGCGACGGCGTTGCAGCGGACGTTTCGGCTGGCGAGTTCCTTGGCGGTGGTCTTGGTCAGGCCGATCAGCCCGGCCTTGCTGGCGGCGTAGTTGGCCTGCCCGCGATTGCCGCAGACGCCGGAGTAGCTGGCCATATTGATGATGCTGCCCGACCGGGCCCGCATCATGTGCTTGCCGGCGGCCCGCGTCCCGAAGAACGCGCTGGTCAGGTTTACCTTGAGGACCAGCTCCCAGTTGGCGTCTTCCATGGTCACAAGCAGGCCGTCGCGGGTGATGCCCGCGTTGTTGACCATCACGTCGAGCCGGCCGTACTTCTCGACCACGTCGTCGATCAGCTTGGTGAAGCCGTCGGAATCGGTCACGTCCTGGGCCCGGCAATCGACCTGGCCTGGGGCCGCATTGACGTTGGCCGCGAGGTCGGCCATCAGGTCCGCCCGGATATCGACGGCGACGACGGTGGCGCCGCCGCTGACGAGTTCGCGGACGATTTCGCGTCCGATGCCGCGAGCGCCGCCGGTTACGACGGCGACGCGATCCTTCATTGAATTGGCTTGCATGGTGTAAACGCCTTCCTTGGGTTAAATGGCTCTCTGTTTCGCCAACAGGGGAAATTTAGCGAAGTTTTCCGGTGCGTCAAGGCGCTGGGTCAAGGAATGTCCTTTTGTGGAGTGCGGCGGCTTTGACGCCGCTTTCCATCTCCCACGACGCATCGCCAGACCAAAGCGGGGTCAAAGCCCCCGCACTCCATATAAGTCAGCACTACCATTCCGTCGCCACGTCGTAATCATCAGGCACGTTCACTCGATCCACGTTCAGATCGTAAATTGTCTTCACCTGCGCCGGCGTGGCGGTGCGTTCAAACCACGCGGCCGAACACCACGGGTACGCGTTGGGTGTCGCCACCAGCCCGTGCTTGACCGCATTGAAGTGCGCGTACTTCAGCCGGGCGTAATACGATCGCCGGTACGTCAGCAGCGTCTCGCGGTAATTGTGCCAGACCTGTCTCCCAGGCGACGAATCGAGTTCGTTGATCCACTTGGCTGTCCGCTCGTGCAGCTCGCCCAGCATCCGCGGCAGCGTCGCGGCCCCGGGCTGATCGGCTGGTGAATGCCCGACAAAGTGGTAGTGGTTCGAGAAGACCGCCCATGCCTCCAACGTCCAACCGAAGCCGTTTGCGACCGTAAGCAAACCACGGTGGAGCACACCCAATCGGTCCGCCCGGCGAAAGTGGTGCTCCTTCCCATACGTTCCGACCGTGACGAAATACGTCCCGCTCCGAGCCAACTGATGCAGTGGAGCGTGCGGCCAATGGGTCTCGCGCATCACCGCCATTCGCCAACCTCCCCACTTGTGGAGTGCGGCGGTTGTGACGCCGCTTTCCATCTCCCACGACGCATCGCCAGACCAAAGCGGGGTCAAAGCCCCCGCACTCCATAGAAAGACATTCTTCGCCGTTTGTGGAGTGCGGCGGCTTTGACGCCGCTTTGCATTTCCCGCGATACGGCACCAAGCCAAAGCGGGGCCACAGCCCCCGCAGTCCACCAAAAGACATTCGTTACTTTACGCCCCCGGGCCAGCGGCGACGGCGGCGAGGGTTTCGGCGGTGCTTACGTTCACCATTTCCGCTTTCCGGTCGATCTTTCGCATGAAGCCGGTCAGCACTCGGCCTGGGCCGATTTCGTAGCTCTTGACGGGGCCGTCGGCTAACAGCAATTGCATCGACTGCATCCAGCGGATGGGGCAGGTGACCTGCTTGACCAGGCCTGCGCGAATCTCGTCGGCGGAGGCATACGGCCTGGCGGTGATGTTAGCGATGACCGGGACTTTGGGCATGCGAATTTCGCTGGCGGCGATGGCGGCGGCGAGCTTGTCGGCGGCGGGGGCCATCAGGGCCGTGTGGAAGGCGCCGGCGACGGTGAGCGGGATGGCCTTGGCGGCGAACTTGTCGGCGAGGGCCACGGCCCGGTCGCAGGCGTCCTTGTGGCCTGAGATGACGATCTGGCCTGGGCTGTTGAAGTTCGCGGGGCTGAGCACCTGGCCCGCGGCGGCTTCGGCGCACAGGGCGGCGATCTTCTCCTCGTCCAGGCCCATGATCGCGACCATGCCGGACGGGGCGGCGGTGGAGGCTTCCTGCATGAACCGGCCCCGCTGGGCGACGAGCTTGAGCGCGACCTGGAAGTCCATGGCGCCGGCGGCGTAGAGGGCGGAATATTCGCCGAGGCTCAGGCCGGCGGCCACGGCCGGCTGAACGCCTTTCCAGGCGGGCAGATCGGTCAGGGCGGCCAGCATGGCGGCGGAGTGGACGAAGATGGCCGGCTGGCTGATGTCGGTCGCGGTGAGGCGATCGGCGGGGCCTTCGAAGCAGATTTTGGAGAGCTCGAAGCCGAGGGTTTCGTCGGCGAGCTGGAACACCCGTTTGGCGAGGGGGTTGGCGTCGTAGAGGTCTTTGCCCATGCCGACGAACTGGGCGCCCTGGCCGGGGAAGAGGAAGGCGAGTTTGGACATCGTGAGCCCTCTGTGCAGGAATTCGGAATGTGGAATTCGGAATGCGGAATGAAGAAACGGGCGGCGTTCGGGTGATTCCGAATTCCGCATTCCACAATCCGCATTGACTACAGTTTCACGACGGCTGAGGCCCACGTCAGGCCCGCGCCGAAGGCGACCAGGATCACCGTGTCGCCGCGGTCCACGCGGCCCCGCAGGCGGGCCTCGTGCAGGGCGATCGGGACGGAGGCGGCTGACGTGTTGCCGAAGCGGTCGATGTTGACGTAGACCTTGTCGGGCGAGATGCCCAGGCGCTCGATGGCGGAGTCGATGATCCGCTGGTTGACCTGGTGCGGGACGATCAGCTTGACCTGGTCGATGGTGAGGTTGCAGTTGGCCATCGCGTCCCGGATCAGGTCGTGCATCCGCATGACGGCGAACTTGTAGACGTCGCGGCCCTTCATCTTCATGTAGTGCATGCGGTCGGCGAGGGTCTGCGCGGTGGCGGGGTGGCGAACGCCGCCGCCGGGGACGTTGATGAAGTCGGCGCCCTTGCCGTCGGCGTGAAGCTGGTGGTAGAGGACGCCCCGACCGGCGTCGGGGGACTGCTGGAGCACCACAGCGCCGGCGCCGTCGCCGAAGAGGATGCAACTGCTGCGGTCGGTGTAGTCGGTGATGCGGGAGAGCGTCTCGCTGCCGATGAGCAGGAGGTTCTTGTAGCCGCCGTGACGGACGAACCGGTCGGCAATGACGATTCCGTAGACGAAACCGCTGCACGCGGCGGAGATGTCGAAGGCGGCACAGTGGCCGGCGTTCAGCTCGGCCTGGACCAGGCAGGCGGTGGCGGGGAGCGGCTGCTCGGGGGTGACGGTGGCGACGATGATGGCGTCGAGCTGGTCGGGGGCGAGCTTGGCGTCGGCGAGGGCGGACTTGGCGGCCTCGACGGCCATATACATCGTCGTCTGCCCATCCGCGGCGATGCGGCGCTCGCGGATGCCGGTGCGCGTCACAATCCACTCGTCGGTGGTGTCAACCTGCGTAACCAGGTCCTGATTCGTCAGCCGACGCTCGGGCAGGCAATATCCCGACCCGGCGAGGACCATGCCGTTCGAATTGCTCATTCGCTGCTCGTCCGCCTGGTAATGGATGCCGAAGATAGACGTTGCCGCCCGCCCGCCGTCGATCGCGACAGGTTTGCGCCCGTTTGGCGACGGTCAGCGGACAACGGCAACCGAATGCGACTGTTATTGCTGCGTCACGGCCGCTTTGAGGTCCTGTTTGATCCTGCCGTTGATATCTTGCCTGGCATACTCGCGAGCGACGCGAATGGCGTTCACAATCGCCCGATAGTTGCTCGATCCGTGACAGATGATGCAGATACCGTCCACGCCGAGCAGCGGCGCGCCGCCGTATTCGTTATAGTCGTGCTTTCGCCATATCTTCTGCACGACCGGGGCGAACATCTGCCCCAACTGCGGGCTTTCGTCCGCGATCTCCTTGGCGATCGTCTTCATCAGCCCTTCCGCCAGCCCTTCCGTCAGCTTCAAGATCACGTTCCCGACAAAACCCTCGCACGTAATCACGTCCACCGCACCGCGCACGACATCCCGCCCTTCCACGTTGCCCAGGAAGTTCAGGTTCGTGTCGGCTTTGAGCTTCTGCCGCGCCTGCTTCACCAACTCGTTCCCCTTGGCGTCCTCTTCCCCGATGCTCAGCAGCCCCACCCGAGGCCGCTCGATCCCCAGCACATGCCGCGAATAGATCGACCCCATTTGCGCGTATTGGTGCAGGTTGATCGGCTTGCACTGCACGTTCGCCCCCACGTCGCAGATCGTCACAGGCCCGTGGAACGTCGGCAGCACCACGCCGATGCCGGGCCGGTTCACGCCTTCCAGCGCCCGCATCTTCATCTGGCACGCCGCCACCATCGCCCCGGTGTTGCCCGCCGAGATGATCGCGTCCACCTTCCCGTCCGACGCCGCCCACGCCATCCTCATGATCGAGCTGTCCCGCTTGTGGCGCAGCGCCTCCACCGGGTGCTCGTCGAACCCCACCACCTGCGTGCAGTGGACCAGTTCCACCTTCCCGCGCCAGTCGCCGGTCATCAGCGGCTCGACCTGCGCCTGGTCCCCGAACACCACCACGGTATCCTCAGCCGACAGCGTCTCCAGCGCCGCACAGACGCCCTTGACGATCTCAGCCGGGGCACGATCGCCCCCCATCGCGTCGACAGCCACTCGCATGAATTACTTCTCCTCTTCCACCGGCAGGCTGATGCGCGGATTGACGTACCCGCAGCGGGTGCAGGCACGATGGGGCAGCCGCGGCTCGTTGCATCGCGGGCACGGGGTCACGCTCGGCGCGGTCAGCGAATCATGCGAACGGCGCCAGCCCTTGCGGGCCCTGCTGGATTTCTTCTTTGGTTGCATCCGTCACTCTTCCTTCAATTTAAGAACCGGCCAAGCGTAGAATTACACCCGATTACTGTCAAGAGAAAATATCATCGCGGGCATGTGGAAACAAAGGGTCGGAAGCCTGTTTGTTCGCTGAAAAGCCCCGGAACGGGGCGAAGGCATGTAGCCGCAGGCGAGCGCAGCGAACCTGCGGTACCACCCCCAAAAACCGGAGAGCCCCCGCAGGGGGCGACGGCGGCGTGGCAATGGCGACACACAGACGCGTGGGAATGAGGCCCCGCCTACGCCCCCTTTCGGGGGCTTGCCCGATATACGGGGGCGTTAACCGCAGGTTCGCTGCGCTCACCTGCGGCTACACGCCGGCACCCGCTTCGCGGGTTCAATGCCTCAGCCGGGCAAACCCCTTACTTCTTCCCCGCCGCGAACAGTTCCTTGACCTCCTTCTCGGTCATCGTCTCCGCGCCCTCGCTGTCGCTCACCACCAGCGCCTTGCCCTCCGCCGTCGTCACGATCAGCCGGGTGCCCAGGGCAAAGGCGTCCTTCAGTTCCACGTGCCCCGCCACGATCGCGAAATACGCCTCGCTGCCCCACTTCACGAACGTCAGCTTCGTCGGGGCCGCGAACTTCTCGTCGATCCAGAAGCCGCTGACCTGATAGAACGTCCTGCCAGCCGCCTTCCGCTCCGCCACGTTCGCGCGGCGGTAGTCGCCTTCCGCCTTCTTCATCCGGTCGATCGCCTTGGCCAGCCCGACCGCGGTCGCCCCGGATTCATCCCGCAGCGACCGCTCGTCAAATCGGGAAAGCCCGTTGTCAGGCTGGGTAGTCGCCGGCGACGAAGCCCATGCCCCCGACGCCTTGCCGTCGAAGTAACCGTCCTTGCCTTCCCTGCCGTCGCCGCTGTGCCCGGCCTTGTCGGCGTCATCCATCAACTTGGCGAGTTTCTCCAGCTCCTTGCTCTGTTCGAGGTCCGCTTTCACCTTCGCCGGATCGGACCGCGTCGCGACGCCCGTCGCCACGTTCTTGTCGCCCGCCGGTGTCTCGCCGGTCCCCGATGGGACCCTGATCCCAGGCGTTACCGACGGCAGTACCGGCTCCGCCGGCGCGACGGTTGTCTTCGACGTCGGCGGCGCCAGCGCCGGCCCGCTGGGCCGGTCAGCCGGGCTTTGGCCCTGCTGCCTCCACGACTCCCGCCCGCCGCGGTCGTACCCATACCCGCCGCCGCCGGCATTGGCCACGTCCGGCAGGTACTGCCGCTTGTGCTGGTCCTCCAGCACAAGGTAGCTCGTGTACGGCGTCTGGATTCGATACTTCGTGCTCAGCCGGATCACCTCGTCCTTGAGTTCCTTGCTCTCGCCGTTCAGGCGGATCTGGTCCAGCAGATATCCCACCTTGCGGTGCGCCCACAGCGGCTCAATGAAGTCGTTCTCGGTCGTCTGCTTCGGCAGCGTCACCTCGTAGGTCGGCTTCTCCGTGCTGCCGTCGGACACCGTGCCGCTGAGCGTCACGGCGATGTCGCCGCTGCCGTCATACCGGGCGAACGCGATCACCTGCTGCCCGAAATACAGGTCCGGCAGCGCCGCCGGCAACATGCCGTCGATCTTCACCTTGCCGCCGAACGCAAGTTTCAAGCCGGTCATCACCGGGTGCGACGCCTTGGCGAAGAAGTCGGATACCTTCACCTCGATATCCTCGCCCCCCCGCACATATTCAGGCTGCCCGCCCGTCTTGCCCGCCACCTGGTCCAGCAACTTGGTGTTCACGTCATCGCCGACGCCGAAGGTGAAGATGCGGGCGGTGCCCTTATCTAGTTCGGCCATTTGCAGGCCGACGGCCACGATCATGGCCCGGCCTTCGCGATATGCAGGGTCATTGAGGGGTTCAACCGAACGTAGCGGAAAGGCGCTCTCCAATTCCCGTTTCCGTTCCTGAAGTTTCTGGAGAGATTCACCAGAGGCTACATCCTTTGCCCGCAGCACCCCGAGAATCTCCTCCGTCCCGGTCTTGCCGATCGTCGGGCGCCCGTCCGTCAGGAACACGATGACATGCGGACGCTTGCCCTCTTCGCCCTTCTTCACAATCTCCAGCGCCTTGCCCAGCGCGTCATGGATATTCGTCCCGCCCTCCGCGTTCAGCCGGTTGATGAAGTCCCGGACCGCCTCTTTGTTCGCCTTGCTCGCGTCGATCAACTCATCCTTGTACGGCGTCACGTCCGTATTGAACGTCAGGATGTTGAACCGGTCCTTTTCGTTCAGGCTCTCGACGCAGAACTTCAGCGCCTTCTTCGCCTGCTCGATCTTCGCCCCCTGCATCGAACCGGACGTGTCGAACACGAAGATCACGTCCTTGGCGATCACTTCCTTTTCGTTCACCGCCGACTTCGGCGAGATCATCAGCATCAGGTAGCCCGGCTCGTCCGCGTTAGGCCGGTACGCGATCGCGTTCAGCCCGAAGTCCTTCTCGCTGATCGTCCAGTAGAGCGAAAAATCCTTGTCGAGCAGCGCCTTATTCTGCTCCAGCCCGACCGTCGCCTCGTGCTCGCCCTTCCGCGACACGCCGATATCGTGCGTCGGCGAATAGATCGTCTTGATCGCCACCTTGCTGGCCAGTTTCGCCCCGATGGAGAAGAAATCCTGCACCGCCGACGCCTTGCCAGCCGTGTGCAGTGGGTAGGTGTAGCGGAACAGCCCGTTGTTCCCCGCGATCACCTGCGAGTAGGTAATCTCGGTGCTCTGCGTCCCGTTGGCCGGCACAGGAAAAATGTTCAGCCGGAACAGGTTGTCGCCGAGGTGTTCGAGCAGCCCGGGGTCGCGGGATTGCGCCACGATCTGCTGGTAGATCTGCTTGGCCTTGACCGCCTCGACCACCTCGCCCTTCTTCATCTTGCCATCGACGATCATCGAGAAATCGCGGATGGTCGCGTCGGGCGGCAAGGGGAAGACGTAGTTAGCCTCCAGTTGCCGGTTGGTCGAGTTGATGAAGACCTGCTTGACCGTGGTGGTCGCCACCTGGTCCTTGATGCCGATCTCCACCTGCTGGCTCTTAATCGCCAGCGGCGGCAGCGTCCGGTCCGGCCCGGACGGCACCATCATCCCCTGCCCCAACGCCGACCCCGCCACCAGCAGCATCACCGTCACCGCCATTGCCCCTGTCAGCTTCTTCATGATCGCTCTCCTCGAACAGTGTGTTCGTCCCTGATGCGTCTGCTCCCTTGTACTACAACGCCCAGCCCGACAGTTTCTTATCCCCTCTTCGCCGTTTGTGGAGTGCGGTAGCGCAGCTACCGCTTTCGCCACCGGCTCGGATGGACCCCGGCGATCCGAACCATCCGCGGTCTGCGCCCATCAGAGTCCGGCGAATGAACCGGGCGTTTCCTCATGATCGCCTCTTTCTTCTGCCGTTGGCGATTGCCTTCGGCGAACGAGGCTCCCGTGCTTCTTGCCCCCCAGGCCGGGCAGAACTGCCCGAGGCCGTGACATTCCAGACAATTCGCGCCCCGATGGCCGCCGCATATCGGGCCATCGTAGCCACCGTCGGATTCGGGTGCTGGCCATTCTCCAATCGGCTGATCGCGGCCTTGTCCATTCGCGATCGCGCGGCCACCTGGTTCAGGCTCAGATGTAGCCGCTGGCGAATCGCTCGCAGGGCTCGGATCGCCTGGCGATGGTCGAGGAACTCGCCCATCGGCATCGGCTCGGACGCCTCCCCGCTGGCGACCATGTCATCCAGCGAAGGCCGTTCAGCCTGGAACCGCTGACGGACCCTGGCCAATTCCTTCCGTTCCGCCGGCGTTCTCGCAATTCTCATGTGCAACTCGCTTCGACTCATCGCTTGCCTCTCGCCTTCGGCGGGTCCGTAGGGTACGCGGTCACCGGATAAATCATTCGCGGATCATCGTTCACAAGTTCCCACACAACCGCGATGTATCGTCCGGTGGACGCCCATCCGAACGTCACCGGCCGTCCCGACGTGCGGCTCAGGACCGTCGGGTTCCGCGAATTCGTCAGCACCTCATGGACCTCTTCCGGCGCCACGTTCCCGTCCACGATGTGCCGGTAATTGCCGTCTGGATCGTCCTCGAGGTCCCAGATCACGCTGTAGAGCATCGGTTGGCCTCTGCTCCTCGTTGTAATATATTACAACCTTATCCGGGCCCGGTCAACCCGTCGCCCGGCACTCGCCGGGCTAGTATCGCGGCATCGGCCCCGGCCCCGGCATCGGTATCGGCCGCGGCGGCCGCGGCACGGGCCGCTCCACCGGGATCACCACCGCCCCGGTCAGCGCCACGTGGGCCGTCTGGCCCTTGTAGTCCAGCGATTGACCCGTCGCCATGCCCCCGATCCGCCAAAGCTGACCGCCGCCCGGAGTATTCATCGGCGTAAAGTCCGCCCGAAGGACATTCGCCAAAAAGTCCCGCGCCTGCATCTGCGTCGGCGCCGGC
>JAQTVL010000094.1 GCA_028706835.1 Phycisphaerae bacterium
CCGATTCGTCCCCGTCAGCTTCTTCCAGCCGCGCCCCGGGATTCATCCGATCCCCCAGCCGACGATCCGCCCCCGGCCCACTCGTGTCGCCGCCTAAACGCTCACGCCTATTCTGAGGGAGGCGTCACATTTGGCTGGCCATGCCATCGACCATCTCCTTGGTGATTGGCCCCGGCTTGTCGCCCTTCAGCGGGGCGAGCAGGTCGTCCAGCCCCTTGATCCCCAGGTCCGGCAGCGTCGCCTGCGCGACAACGCCGCAGTTCTTCGGCAGCAGCCAGACGTCCTCACGAACCGCCTTGGCGGGGTCAACCGCCGGCCTGTATTCCTTACCCTCGACGGCAGCGATCGCCCGGGCGGCATATTCCGCCTCGAACAGCGCCTTCGACTCCAGCAGCGGCTTGAGCGTCGGCACGGCCTTGGCGTCCTTCAACTCGCCGAGCGCCCGGATGGCCATCAGCCGGCGAACCGCCGCCGCCTGGCCCTTGCCCGACAGTTCCGCAAGCACTTCCTTCAGTTGCAGCCGGGCCTCTTCGTTGGCTGGCGATTCCATCGCCTTGTTAAGTTGCGCGATGATCGCCGGCCCCATGGCCACGAGCTTGGCGTGGGCCTCGACGCGAACTTTGTGCTCGCGATCGCCGAGTTTGGACGCCAGGTCGGCGATCTCCTTCGCCTCGCCGGGCTTGCCCAGCGCGGTGGCCATGTTGTCTACCGTGATCTCGACCTTCTGGGCGGCCCAGTAGTTCTGCGACGAGATGAACCGCAGCAGGTCCGCCCCGCTGCTCCCACCGATCAGGAACGCCATCGCCAAGCTGATGAATGACATGCCCATGCTGAATGCCTCCGTCTGTTGGGGCCGCTAATCCTTGATGATTTGCTGGGGCGGAGCGGGAACCGCCGGCGCCTCCACCGCGCCGGCCGCCTCCCCCCGCGCCATGAACAGCCAGAACGGCGCCCCCATGATCAACTTCATCTGCATCAGGCCGCCCTTCAGCCGCCCCGTCATCTGCGCGTCCGCGCCCTCGCTGGAAACCTTGATCGAGTTGAGCATGTCTACCACGTTCTTGAGGGCCGGCATCTCGTTGACGTGCTTGTCGATTTCCAGCTTGCCCGCCACAAGGCCGCCGTTGACCAGGTCGACCATCTTGGCGGTGTCCTCGGCCTTGGTGCCGTGGGCCTTCACGACGAACTCGACCGCGTCCTTCTTGCACTGCGCCTGCGCGATCACCGTGTCCAGCGATGCCAGCAGCGGGGCCTTGGAGTAGTTGGCGTTCATCTTCAGAACGGCCCAGATATGGTTGTCGCCCTGCGCGGCCTTGACCAGCTTGGCGATGTCGGCATTCTCCGCCAGCTTTCCCTTGCCGACCTTGATCGCCGCCGCCACGGCCGACAACGGCAGGGCCTCGTGATTGGGGCCCGCCACCAACACGGCGACCTCGTTCGACGGGAACATCGCCACGGCGTTGTCGTCCAGCCTGATCGCATCCACGCCTTCGATCTTCTCAGCCTCGAACTTCTCGCCGGTGAAAGCCGCGTCAGTCAGCGACTTGATGGCCGCGTCCTTGTTGTAGAGCCCGCGGACGATCAGCACCACGAATCCGGCGTTGTCGCCGATGTTGTCCGACACGCCGACCGTCGCGCCGTCGGCCCGGATGTTGCCCACCCGGTCCAGCGTCTTGATGAGCGCCTCGACCGCCTGGCCCCGCGCCTCGCCGATCATGTCCTTCATCGGGCCAAGATCGGCGAGCATCTCGTCCACCGTCCCGGTTCGCACGCCCGGGGGCAGGATCACCTGCCCGACGACGCCGCAGTCCTTCGGCAGCAGCCAGACATCCTCGCGGATCGCCTTGTCGAGCCCAGGGATGGCAATCCCCGGGCTTTGGTCTGGTTGGGTCGTGGGACCTCTCTCGATCGAGGCGATCGCCTCGCGGGCGGTGTCGGCCTCGAACGGCGCCTTCGACTCCAGCAGCGGCTTGAGCGCCGCAATCGCCTTGGCTTCCTTAAGCTCGCCGAGCGTGCGGATCGCCATCAGCCTTCGGGCCGGCTCCGACCCGCCACGGGCCTTCAATTCGGCGATGATGTCGCGAAGCTGGAGCCTCGCCTCCTCGTTGGCTGGGTTGGCCATCGCCTTTTCCAGGTCCGGCAGAATGGCCGGCCCCATCGCGGTAAGCTTGGCAACCGAGTCGACCCGGACTTTGTGCTCGCGGTCGCCGAGTTTCTCAGCCAGCGACGGGACATCGCCCTTCGGCTGGGTCGGCGTAAGCTGGGCCACCATCGCGTCGACGGAGAGATCGACCTTCTGCTTGTCCCAGTAGTCCTTGGTGGGGATCAGCCCGACCAGGTCCACCCCGCCCTGCCCAGCCATGGTCAACGCCACAATGAGACCGATGATAGATGGTGCCATGAAGTGTTCCTTTCATCGCTCCGGATGACGAATGTCGCGCCTGCCGTTCTATAACGCACGCCACTCGCCGGTTTATGCATTCGACTGTTCTGGATCCTGCATTGTTCCCGTCTGCCCATGCACATCTTCCGGAATCTCGATGATCGCCCCGTCGCGGTCCACGCACGCCAGCGTGGTCTGCGCGGCGCAGATCAGCCGGCCGTCGCCCACGCGGAACATCTCGTAGCTGTGGTCGATTCGGCTGCGCGTGATCCGGTCGATCTTCGTGACCAGGCGGACCTCGTCATCGTAGCGTGCGGGGGCCTTGTATTGACAGGCCGCCTTGGCCACCACGAACAGTACGCCGCGGGCCTCCAGATCGCGATACCGCATCCCCGCCAGGCGGAGCAGTTCAGTCCGGCCCATCTCGAAGTAGACGAAGTACCGCGAGTGGTGCAGCACCCCCATCGGGTCGGTCTCGGCGTATCGCACGCGAAAGGTCAGTTCGCACTGGCGGGCGTTGTCAACTGGATCGGACACGGTGTTGGTCCCCGAGGTAACCTAAACGAGACGCGCGAATTCCTCCACTGTCAGTCCCGCCTCGCGAATGATCGTCCGTAAGGTGCCCTTGGCAAGTTCTTTGTGGTTGGGCACCGTGAGTCGTCGGAATGGATGAATGTTCTGTCGCAGGATCAGGTGGCTGCCTGTTTGATGGTCAAGCGCGTATCCCAGCTTGGCCAAGGCTCGAACTGCTTCCTGGCCCGATACGACCGGAAGCTTGCTCATGCATCGACCTCGACAACTTCCTCGGTGATCGGCGGCGGAACGGGCTCCCCATGCTTGGCGAGGCTGGCCAGGTAGCCCTTAATCGCATCGACGATATTCGTTCGGGCCTCGAGGCGAGTGCGGCCCTGCGAAACGCACCCCGGCAGCGTCGGACAGGTCGCGACATACTGTCCGTCCTCGTCCGGCTCAATCAGCACGCGTAGCTTCATGACATTTCTCCGATACCGCTATAAGTGTATCATCGTCAGACAGTGCTCATAATGCAAGGCGACCTTGCACCCGCGACGCCGCGACTCTAGACTTCGAGCCAGTACACTGTGTGGAGCGCCCCATGACAATCCCCCTCTTCCAGGTTGACGCCTTCACCGCCGAGCCGTTCCGCGGAAACCCCGCCGGCGTGTGCATCCTCCAACGCCCCGCCCAGGACACGTGGATGCAGGCCGTGGCAGCCGAGATGAACCTGTCGGAGACGGCGTTCGTCTGCCCGACGAGCGGGGCGTGGGACCTCCGCTGGTTCACGCCGACGACCGAGGTCCGACTTTGCGGCCACGCCACGCTCGCGTCCGCACACGTGCTCTGGGAGGCAGGCCGGCTTCGCCCGGACGAGCCGGCCCGGTTCGACACCCTCAGCGGCCGGCTGACCTGTGCCAAACGCGGCGACTGGATCGAGATGGACTTCCCAGCCGACCGGCCCGTGCCGGCGGCCGCCCCGTCAGGACTGACCGAGGCATTGGCAGTCCAGCCGGTCGCCGTGGCCCAGGTGATGGGCGCATTCGCCGGCTGTTGGCTGCTGGAATTGGTCGACGAGCAGGCGGTTCGGGCTGTCGCGCCTGACTTCAAGCGGATGGTGGCCAGCCGGTGCGGCGCCATCGTCACGGCCCGGGCTGACACGCCCGGGTTCGACTTCGTGTCGCGGTTCTTCGCCCCAGCCGAGGGCATCGACGAGGACCCGGTGACGGGCTCGGCCCATTGCAGCCTGACCCCCTACTGGGCGGGCAGACTGGGCAAGTCGGACCTGGTCGGCTTGCAGGTTTCCCGCCGAACCGGCGTGGTCAGAGTGTCGCTGGCGGGGAATCGCGTGAAGATCTCCGGCCAGGCGGTGACGATCTTCCGGGCGGAGTTGTCGGCGTGATAGCGGTCCCGGCCTCTCGGGGACGATCTTCTTGTCCCGAATACCGATTGTGATATAGTGCGCGAATGTTGATCGCACGATGGATTATCGGCTCTCTGCTCGGCGTATTCTGGCTGCTTGCCGTCATCGTCCTCAGTGCGAGCATGTTGCTTTGGACGTTCAAGAAACGGCACAGCAGCCCAGTCCCAATCTTCGGGTCCCTGTTCGGGCTTGGCGCCTTGTTTCTGTTGCCCGTCGGCACCGTAATGCAACGGCTCCTATTCCTTCCGTTGGCTCTGTTGCCGGACTTGCCATTCATCATCGCATTGCCAATGCTGTTCCGACAGATTCGCGGCAGTCGGAGGGCGAGCCGGTAAGTCCGTCGCGTTTTGTCGTCTAAGAGTCTGCGCCATCCGCGAAATCTGTGGCTAGCCGTTCTGATGTTCTCCTCAGCGTCCTCAGCGCCTCAGCGGCTACCCCGTCCGAGGTGCGAGGCCGCTCCCGTCCTTCCTCCCGGATTTTGCCTTGATAAAGTGGCGAAATTGGGCATACTGTTCTACTTACTCCCGGCCCCGGACGGCTGGGGGACCTGTTGACGCCTCACACGTTTGGGAACTCGGGAGTCCGACGAACCGGCAAGAGGATTGGGCGTATATGATCAAAGTGAAGTCTCGTGGCAATGAGTCGATCGATCAGTTGCTCCGCCGCTTCAAGAAGCTGTGCGAGAAGGAAGGCCTGACCAAGGACATCAAGAAGCATGCATACTACGAGAAGCCTTCCGAGCGGCGCCGTCGGCGAATGCGCAAGAACGTGAAGCGGTCGTTCCTCATGTGAACCCCGGATCGACGCCGGCGACCGGCGGATTGGTTCGGCGCCGCTGGCGCTGGCGCGGAGCATCGGCCGGTCATCCCCTGACAGGTTCGAGGACTCCTCGTGGTCACCACTAATCCCGCCGTTGTCACCCAGAACCTGACCAAGATCTACCGCGATTTCTGGGGCAGGCCGAAGGTCGTCGCCCTCGACCAGCTCAACCTCACCCTCGAGCGCGGCGAGGTGTTCGGGCTGCTCGGGCCCAACGGCTCCGGCAAGAGCACCACCATCAAGCTGCTGCTTGGATTGATCTTCCCCTCGCGAGGCCAGGCCACCGTGCTCGACCGCCCAGCCGGCGACACGCGGGCCGCCGAGAAGCTCGGCTTCCTGCCCGAGGAATCCTACCTCTATCGCTTCCTGAACGCCGAAGAGACGCTGGACTTCTACGGCCGGCTGTTCCGCATTCCGCGGCGCAGCCGAAAGCAGCGAATCCACGAACTGCTCGACCTGGTCGGCCTGGACGCCAAGGCCCGCAAGCGCCCGCTGCGCGAGTATTCCAAGGGCATGCAGCGGCGGATCGGGCTGGCCCAGGCGCTCATCAACGACCCGGAACTGATCCTGCTCGACGAGCCGACGACCGGCCTGGACCCGATCGGCACGCGCGAGATGAAGGACCTGATCCTGCTGCTGAAGAAGCAGGGCAAGACGGTGCTGCTGTGCAGCCACCTGCTGGCCGACGTGCAGGACGTCTGCGACCGGATCATCATCCTGTTCCGCGGCCGGCAGCTCCGGCTGGGCTATGTGAGCGAACTGCTCCAGGACCGCGACATCATGCAGTTGCAGATTCGCGGCGGCAGCGACTCGCTTCGCAAGACGCTGGAGAAGGCGATCGAGTCGGACAAGAGCGCCAAGCTCATCGGCGTCTCGCACCCGACCAACACGCTGGAGGAACTGTTCCTCCGCGTGATTCGCGAGCAGACCGGCGTCGACGAGGAATCCTCCCGGCAGGTGGGGTGAGAGCGTGGCGACGTCAACTTCCACCTTCCGAGCACGCCTGGCCCAGGCTCCCCGATGGGGAATCGTGGTTCTGGCCCTGGTATTCCTTGTCTTCAATGTCCTCAAGGGCCTGACCGTTTCCACCACCGTCTTTGACGCGGCGGTTCGCCTTTGCGTTCTGGCCTTGGGCGTCGCGGCCATCGCCTTCGGCCTGCGCGACATCCTTCGCTTCTCCCCGATGCGCCTCTGGGCGCTGGCCCACCAGACGTTCCGCGAATCCGTCCGGCGGCGCGTGCTGCTGCTGATCCCCGTGTTCATGGCACTGATCGTTATCTTCGGCCTGTTCCAGCGCGGCTCCGACGCCATCGGCGTCAGCGATATCCACCAGGCCACCGAAACCTGCATCCGCGTGTCCTCCGCCCTCACGCTGCTGCTGATGATCCTGCTGTCAGCCTTCTCGTTCCCGCGGGAGTTCGAGAGCCGCACCATCTACTCGCTGGTCACCAAGCCTGTCACCCGGCTGGAGGTGTTCCTCGGCAAGCTGCTCGGCCTTTGGCTGCTGGCGGTGTTCGTGCTCGCGGTGATGGGCGCCTTCAGCTACGGCTACCTGCGGGTGCGGGCGAGCCAGTTGGCGGGGCGGGCGCAGGCGACGCTCGACCAGCAGGGCCGCGACTACCAGAAGTATCTGGTCGCGTCGAGCCGGCCCGACGCCGTGTCGTTCGCCAAGCTGGAACGCTACGAACCGCCGGACCCGTCGCTGGAGCACCAGGTGAAGACGGGGCTACTGACGGCGATGAACTACATCGACTCGGCGCCGGTGCGGGTGCATCCGACCGTTCCCGCAGAGTACCAAACTCGCCCGCGCCGCTGGGTGCTCAGCGGGCGAGGTTACGTGGGCGTGTACGTCACTCCCCTGCCGCCGGTCGAAGCCCGAACTGCCAACTTTGCGCTGCTGGCCACCGCGGACGTCCCGTCGGCTGACCCCGACGAGACGATCACCGCCGAGGTCCGCATGCTGCTGCGTGAAGACGCCAAACCGAACCCGGGCATGCCCGCGTGGCATCCGCCCGCGGCGATCGAAGCCGGCGGCTGGCCCCTTGGCGTCGGCGAGCCGATCCCGGTCCCGATGAAACGCGGCCCGGATGGGCTGTGGCACGGCGTGGCGGAGTTGCGAGGAGAGTTCATCCAAGCCATTGGCCCGGTCAACCACATCGGCATGAGCTTCGAGCTGCCCGGCCGGTTGATTCGACTGGTCGGCCTGCTGCCCGCGCCCGAGCGGGGCAGCGATCCGCCGGGCGTGGTGCTCATTCCGCAGACCGCCACGGGGCTCAAGGACGCCCTGCACCCAACCTCGCTCCAGGTATTTCCCCGATCGCGGTCAGCCGTGCGGTTCACGATCAGCGGCCCATCGCCGGCGGCGCCCGAAGAGGTCGCCGATTACCGCTTCGAGAACATCAACATGGACCAGCTGCCCGACGGGCCGCTGGTCTTCCAACTGCGGTTCAACTTCGACAAGGGCTCGCCTCTCGGCACGCCGCTGCGGGCGATCATCACGGCGGTCAATGCGGCCGGCCGGACACTGCGACTCGAGGCCTACCCCAACAAGCAGTTGGGCAGCTTCGTGCGGGTGCCCCGGGACTTCGTCGACGGCCCGACTCTCGTCCTCCAGATTCGCCCGGAGCATGACGAGGACTCGTTCAATCTCGCCCAGCGGTCGATCCGCCTGCTCGCCCAGCCGACCGGTTTCGCCGCCAACCTCGCCAAGAGCCTGGCGGTCTGCCTGCTCCAGTCGTTCGTGGTCGTCGCCATCGGCGTGATGGCCAGCGTATTCCTGTCCTGGCCGGTCGCGCTGCTGCTGACCAGCGTGGTGCTGGTCGCCGGCAACCTGATCGACATGGTCCGCGGCATACTCACCCAGCCGGGCGGCGCCGACGTGTTCGAGGTCACTGGCGAAGACCGCTCGATCGACCTCGTCAGCCGGGCCGCCAACGAGTTCTTCAAGCAGGCCAGCCGGGTGATCGAGGCCATCGTGCCCAACTTCACCCGGTTCGACCCGGTCGCCTACATCGGCCAGGGCCTGAACATCCCCTGGCAGACCATCCAGTCCAACGCCATGTCCGCCCTGCTCTACCTGGGTGTGGCCATGGCCATCGGCTACCTCGTGCTGCGGTTCAAGGAGGTGGCCCGGTGAGTTACCCGCGGCTGTATCAACTCGCCTGCGTGCTGGCGGCTGCGGCCGTCCTGCTCGCGGTCGGCGCGCCGATGCAGGCGAAACTGTCCGCCGCCCGCTCAGCCGCCATGCCCGCCCATAGCCTGGCCGACTCCGGCGAACTGGACAGCTTCGCCATGAGCCTGATGCTGGGCGGCTTCCGCGGGCCGCTGGTCATGTATCTCTGGGTCACCAGCGAGGACGAGAAGAACAACGAGGACACCGAGCGGTTCCTGACGCGGGCCAATCTGATCGGCGATCTCCAGCCGGAGTTCTCCGCCATCTACACGCACCAGAGCTGGAACCTGGCCTACAACGTGTCGGTGCAGTACACCCGCGAGACCGAGAAATACCGCTGGGTGATGAAGGGCATCGAGTTCGCCGAGAAGGGCGACTACCGCCTGCCCGACAACACCGATGTCCTCTCGCAGACCGGCCACCTCTACTTCGACAAGATCGGCCAGTCCTACGAGGGCGACTACTACCGCACCCGCTTCCGCCACGACTCGCTCGATCGCCTGCTCGACAAGGACCGCCGCCTCAAGCCGGCTGCCGACCCCGACAACGGCATCTTCGTTGCGCCGATGGCGCACTGGAAGTTCATCGATCGGCTGGATGGCCTGCTCGCGGTGATCGCCCGGAATCAGGCTCGCCGCGACGCCTCGCCGATGCCGGACCGCCCGCCCGACGCCGCCGACTTCAAGCCGCTCGACATCGATCCGCTCGCCGCCCGGCACGTGTGGCCCTACGGCGTCAGCCCCTTCGCCATCGCCTTCGACTACTTCCAGCAGGCCACCACCACCGGCAAGCACTCGCAGTTCGGCCCGTCGGTCGTGTCCAGCCGCCCGGCGCTCGCCGGCCGCGAATGGCTCAAGGAAGAACTCCTGCTGGCGATGTCAGCCGAGTCGCGGCTTTGGCCGATGGACCAGCTTGGCCAGCCGCTCCCGGTCCCCGCCGCCGACCTTTCGCCGGACCACGCCGCCCTCGTCGAGGCCGTCTATCACACGCAGGAGGCGTTGCGGGTGACCCAGTTGGCCCGGGCCTGCTACCAGAGCCACCTGTCCCGCTACCGCGGCGAAGGCGACATCTACGTCGCGCACTTCAACGACATCGCCCTGAAGCAGTCGATGGCCGAGGCCGGCCTGCGCCGGCTGACCGGCCTGCGCGACTGGCTCAGGGCCAGTCAGACGCACGACGCCGCGCTGCTGGGCTCCGCCCGTCAGAAACTAGCCGAGGCCCGCGCCGGCTACGCCACCGCGAACGAGTTGATCCGGTCCTACATGCTGACGGAGTATCGCCTCGACCCCTGGAACACCGACGACCGCGCCGGCAACCGCGCCCCCTTCGAACTCCTCGCCAACCAGGCCCAGCGAGCCGGCGACCAGATCGACCGGATGCTCAGCGTGAAGTGAAGAGAACGTCTTTCCCTCCCCTTGGCCTGCCGTGAGCGGAGTCGAACGGGGGGAGGGAGTACGCGAGAGGGGCCGCCTTCTTCTTTTCCCTCCCCTTGGGGGGAGGGAGCAAGGGAGAGGGGCTCCCCCAAGCGCCTTCGCCGCCTCAACCCATTCGCCGATCTCCCCCGAGCACGCTCCGAGCGAGAGTCAGATTTCAGAGTCACATTTCACCCCCACCCCCCCTTTGAAATCTGACTCCTGAAATCTGACTCTTGAAATCTGACTCGCCGCGCCGGCGAACAGTCCAGCATCCCGGGCAAAGTTGGATTTCAACGCCCACCACCATTCTTGAAATCCAACTCTTCCCAGAAGATTTCATCCCCATACACCCCTTTTGAAATCTTCGGCCCACTGGCCGGAAATCGCCATATTATCGGACCCTAACCCGGCCTCGTCGCCTGGCTGAAATCTTCGGCAGGCCACCACACAAAACACATTATTATCGGACCCGCCATCCGACTTGAACGTGCTGTCCCCGAAACTCCCAGGCATGGTCTCTCCGACTCTCCAACCCCTCCCCCATTTCGGGGGAGGTCCGGCTTTAGCCGGGGTGGGGGCCGGCGCGTAGCCGGAACCTTCGATTCGAGCGAGCGGAAACGGGGCCAGAAGCGCTCTGTGGAAAACCTGGCGTATCTCAGGCCCGAAGGGCCGCCGGCACGTAGCCCCCGGTGAGCGCAGCGAACCTGGGGACGTCCGCCCCAAAAACCAGCCAGCCTCGGAGAGGCGGCGGCGCGGCCGCGCGGCACCCTTGCCGTCGCCATCTTCGAGGCTGCCCCGACTGTCACGGGGCGCCTCAAAACCTACCAGGGCGGGGCGCCCCAAAACCTACCAGGGGCGCGCCCCAGAACCGACCGGGGTTGTGTCAGGCAGTCTGACGACTGGCCCGACGTTTTTCAAGGCCCAAC
>JAQTVL010000095.1 GCA_028706835.1 Phycisphaerae bacterium
AGCACCCGCGGGACGACCAGGAACCGGATGGGGTCGAGGGCGTGGGCCCGCAGCGCCTCGATCTCCTCCGCAACCACCATGGTGCCGAGCTCGGCCGCGATCGACGCCCCGGCGAATCCGCTCAGCACGATCGCGGTGATCAGCGGCCCCAGTTCGCGGAACACCGCGATACCGACAATGTCGGCCACTCGCTCGACCTGGCCGTATTCGCCCAGCGTCGGCGCCATCTGCAACGCGAGGATGATCCCGATGAACACCTGCACCAGGGCGACGATGCCCAGGCTCTTGACGCCCACCCGGACCATCTGGGCGGTGGCGCCGGACCACATCTTTCGGCTGAACAGGCCCCGCAGCGTCCGGGCCAGGGCGTCAACTGCGAGGAAACCCATGCCGCCGATGTACGCGAACAGGCCGAACGCAGCGGCGCCGACGCGCACCAGCGGGTTGCCTCGGGCTCCTTCGGTCACTGTGCGACGGCCTCCGCGTGTGTGGCCACGATCTGGAAGATCGAGTCGAGGCGGGCGATTTGAAAGATCGACAGGACGCGGTCGTTCGGCGCAACGAGCACCAGCCGGCCGTTGTAACGCTTCACCTGCTGGAGCGCCTGCACCAGCGTGGCGACGCCGGAACTGTCCATGTAGTCGACGGCGGACAGGTCGACGATCATGCGGGCGGGCTTGTCGCCGCTGAGGCGGATCAGCTCGTTGCGGACCATCGGCGAATGGTGCAGGTCGACGTCGCCGCCGAGCGAGATCGTCACGAACTCGCCGGCGGTCGTCCGGCAGGTCTTCACGCCACGAATCACGGAAGCAGCTTGGCCGCCCATACACATACTCCTGGCTGATGCCGTCTATTGCCTGGTCGACTCGACAGGCCCCCCGACCGGCGGATGGGCCGGCGGGCTGGCTGAGGGCTCCTCGCGACGCTTGGTCATCCGCAGCTCCATGCCCGCGACGCCGCGTTTGCGATACTCCACGCGGTCCATCACCGAGCGCATGATGTGTACGCCCAGTCCGCCCGGCCGGATATCCTCCAGCGATCGCGATGCGATCTGCGACGCGCTCACCTGCCGGCCGTAATCGCGCACGCAAATGAACAGCTCGTTCGGCTCGCCGTTCGGGTGTGCCCCGTAGCCCGACGCGGGGCGCATCTGAAAATCGATGTGGATCGGCTGGTTCGGATGGCCGCTGTAACCGTGCTTGATGACGTTGGCCAGCGCCTCGTCCAGGGCCAGCCCGATCGACTGGGCCATTTTCGCGTCAAACCCGGCGAGCAGGCAGAACCGCTCCGCCGCCGCCCGGACCACGCACAGGTAGGCGGGGTCTGACAGGATGCGAAGGGCAACGGGGGCCGCCGAGGCTCGGGTGCTCATGGCGTCCCCCCGCCGGTCGACGAGAGCGTACGGGCGTAGGTTCGCCATCGCCGCACCGCCTCCGCCCGCGCTGCGGGCGTGTCGCTCTCGCGATAACCGAAATCCTTACCCGTATTCAGCCGAAGCGCCCAGCCGGCCCAGAATCGCACGCCGCCGTCGTTGTCCTCCAGCCGGTCGACCAGCAGTGGCACCGCGGACCTCTCGTTGCCTTCGCCGGCCAGCTTGCAGCCCTTCGCCCGCTCTTTCGGGTCCGGCGACTGGATCAGTTGCTGGTAGGACATAGCCGGCCTGCACCCGGCCAGGATGACCGGTACGAGCCAGACCGTCGCGAGTCCGCAGAACCACCGAGTGCCGGGCATTATCGTCCCTCGCAGCAACGACGCCAGAGAACACAGGACCCTGCCATTATAATGGCGCCCTGATCGCCTGCAAACACCTGCCATGGCGATTGAGGGTGCGATTTGCTACGATGCACAAATGATCGATTCCCCAAACGGAGACATCGCCCGATGACCCCCGCTCAACGACTGCGTGCAACCTACGAGTTCAAGCCCGTCGATCACCTGGTTCGGCAGGAGTTCTACATCTGGACCGAAGCGCTCGACCTGTGGCGAGCCCAGGGCAGCCTGGCATCCGATGCGAACCAGGACGAGCTGTTCGGCTTCGACCCGTCCGGGGCAGCCGGCTACTGGGGCCTCGGGTGGTGCGATCCGGCGTTCTGCCCGGCCATCGAGCCCCGGGTGCTTGAAACCAGCGGCGACTACGAGATCGCGCTGGACAAGGCCGGCCGGACGGTGAAGTACTTCAAGGGCCGCCGTCACGGGTTCATGCCCACGTATCTCCGCCACGCCGTCACGTGCGACCGCGACTGGGAAGAGAACGTCGCCCCGCTGCTGCGCCCGGACACGCCGGCCCGGTGGGCGAAATTCGACAAAGAGATCGCCGGCCTCAAGGCCGCCGCCGCGGAAGGCAAGATGATCACACAGCACTGCATCGGCGGCTACATGTACCTTCGCGCCCTGGTTGGCCCGGAGGAAATCTGCTACCTGTTCCTCGACAACCCGGCCCTGGTTCACCGCATGATGCAGTCCTGGCTGGAGATGGCCGATGCTGTCTCCGCCCGCGTCCAGGAGCACATCGAGTTCGACGAGTTCTTCATCGGCGAGGACATCTGCTACAACCACGGCCTGCTGATCAGCCCGGACATGGTGCGGCGGTTCCTCTGGCCCTACTACCAGCAGATCCTGGCGAACGTGCGGTCGCGCCAGAAGCGGCGGGTCTACTTCCACTGCGACACCGACGGCAACTGTGACGAGGCCGTGGACCTGTACCGCGAGATCGGCCTGGACAAGCTCTCGCCCATCGAGATCGCCGCCGGCAACGACGTCGTCGCTATCGCACGGAAGTACCCGGATCTGATTATCAGCGGCGGCATCGACAAGCGCGTGCTGGCGGATGGACGCGAGGCGATCGACGAGTATCTCGGCCGGATCATGCCGCCGATGGTCGCCCGTGGCGGCTACGTTCCGACCTGCGACCACGGTGTGCCGGACAACGTGTCGTTCGACAGCTACATGCACTACCGCCGCCGGATGATGGAGATGGATCACTGAGTGTTCGAAAGACGGAGCACGCATGGCACGCCCGAACATTCTGCTCATCACGACCGACCAGCAGCGGTTCGACGGGCTGGCGCTTAACGGCAATGCCATCCTGCGGACGCCGAACCTCGACCACCTGGCCGCTCGCGGCGTGAACTTCTCTCGCGCCTACACGACCTGCCCGAGTTGCATCGCTGCCCGGCGGACGATCCTCACCGGGCAACTGCCTGCGACGCACGGCATGGTCGGCTACGAAGACGGCGTCGAGTTCAATCCGCCGTTCACGCTGCCCGGGCTGCTCGGGCGTGCCGGCTACCAGACGCAACTGATCGGCAAGTTTCACATGTACCCGCAGCGGAAGCGGTTCGGCTTCGACAACCTCGTGCTCAGCGAACAGCTCGAGTACCGCCCCGACTCGAGATTCTTCGGGCAGAACGACTACGCGGACTGGCTCCGCCGCCAGGGCCATTCGTTCAATCCGCAGTCCACCGGCCTCGGTGCGAATAGCTGGATCGCCCGGCCGTGGCCGCACGACGAGGAACTGCACCACACGAGTTGGATGGCGGAGGAGGCGATCGATTTCCTGACCCGGCGGCGCGATCCGAGTTGCCCGTTCTTCCTGCACCTGTCGTTCTGGGCGCCGCACCCGCCGCTGGTTCCGCCGCAAGCCTACTGGAACCGCTACGTGAACCACCCGGGGCTGGCGCCGCGAATCGCCGAGTGGGCGCCGAAGTATGAGAGCGATTGCCCGGGCCTGGCGCCCGACAGCTTTGTCGGCCCGTTCCGCGCCGCCGACATCCGCGACACGATCGCCGGCTACTATGGCATGATCAATCACATCGACGACCGGATCGCCTATGTGTTTTCCAGGCTGTTCGAGAAGGGCGCGGCCCGGGAAAGAGACCCGCTGTGGATCATCTTCACCAGCGACCACGGCGAGATGCTCGGCGACCATCACCTGTATCGCAAGGCGTTGCCGTACGAGGCGTCAGCCCACGTGCCGTTCTTCATCGCGGCGAAGAACATCGACATTGCGCCGCAGCCGAGCGACGCCTTCGCCTCGCTGGAGGACATCCTGCCGACCGTCTGCGATATCGCCGGCGTGGACACGCCCGCCGGCGTGGACGGCCGGTCGCTCATGCCGATCGTCCGCGGCGAGGCGTCGGCTGTCCGCGAGCAACTTCACGGCGAGCACAGCGGCGGCTACGCCAATCATTTCCTCCTGGCTGGGCGACACAAGTACTGCTGGTTCGCCGGGAGCAACGAGGAGCAACTCTTCGATTTGCGATCCGACCCATGGGAACTGACCGACCTCTCCGGCCGGTCCACCGACGTGCTGGCCGACATGCGTCGCCGGCTGGCGGAGCGACTGAGGGGCCGCACGGACTACCGCTATGACATCGCCGAATTGCGCCCCCTGAACAATCAGCCGCCGGCCGCCCTGTTCGACCGCAAGGCGAAGGGCTACGCCGGCTGAGCGAGCGCAAAGAGACGGTGGATGTGGGAGAGATGAAGTTCTGACCCTCGTCCGAAGCGGGGAACTGCTGCAAGGGTCGCTAGTCCAATGGCACAATGGGAAAGATGCCAGCATGCCGCTGGCGAAAGGAGCCTGCGATGAAAGGTACAATGCGAGCAGTCGTCGGTTGCCTGGTCATGTTGTCGGCTGCGCTGGCGGGCCGGCCTGCGGATGCCAAGACGCCGCCCCTTGCCCCGAAGGACGCCGCAATGGCTAGCCCCCTGGCTGAAGGCAGCAGCGCGTTTGCGACCGACCTGTACACTCGACTGGCTGGCAAGCCCGGCAACCTGTTCTTCTCGCCGATATCGATCGACACCGCCCTGGCCATGACGTATGCCGGCGCTGCGGGGCAGACGGCTGACCAGATGGCCAAGACGCTGCACTTTACATTGCCGGCGGACAAGCTGCACCCGGCCTTTGCCAAGCTGATTGGGGAACTGAACAACCCGGCGAAGGTTCAGGAGTACGACGGCAACAAGCTCGTCGAGAAGCCCGCCTACCAACTCAGCGTCGCCAATGCCCTGTGGGGGCAGAAAGGCTACGACTTCAAGCCGACGTTCCTCGGGCTGCTCAAGGATGCCTACCGGGCCGGATTGAACGAACTGGACTTCAAGCAGACCGACGCCGCTCGCAAGACGATCAACGATTGGGTGGCCAAGGAGACCAAGGACAAGATTCAGAACCTGATCCCCGAAGGCCTGCCCGCGCCGGACACCCGGCTGGTGCTGACCAACGCGATCTACTTCAAGAGCAACTGGAACAGCAAGTTCGAGAAGGAGGGCACCAAGGACGATGCCTTCAGATTGTCAGCCGACAAGACGGCGCAGGTGCCCATGATGCGCCAGCAAGCCCACTTCGGTTACGCCGAGGCCGGCGATGTCCAGGTCCTTTCGATGCCCTACAAGGCGAACGAGTTGGACATGGTGGTGTTGCTGCCGAAGAAAGCGGACGGCCTGGGCGACGTGGAGAAATCGCTGTCCGGCGGCAAATTGGGGGACTGGCTCAAGGCGATCAAGCCGGAGCAGGTGGATGTAACGTTGCCGAAGTTCAAGTTCACCAGCGAGTTCCGCCTGCCGGAGGCGCTCAAGGCGCTCGGCATGATCGACGCTTTCGATGAACACAAGGCCAGTTTCCCGGGTATCACAACGAAGGAATCGCTGTTCATTTCCGACGTTCTGCACAAGGCGTTCGTGGCCGTGGACGAGGAAGGCACCGAGGCGGCGGCTGCCACCGCGGTGCTGATGAAACCGACCGCGATGCCGATGGAGCCGCCGAAAGCGAAGACCTTCAAGGCCGATCACCCGTTCGTCTTCCTGATCCGCCACCATGCAAGCAACACGATCCTGTTCATGGGGCGGGTGGCTGACCCGAAGGCGTGCTCCCCCCCGGCAGGCTGATTCCCGCACCGCTTCGGCCGACGGCAATAAGGGCCGGCGATCCGCGTTAGTACCCTGCGTAATGCTTTTCAATCACGGGGTCGAACTACTGAGCCTGCGGTGAGCGGGTAACGGTCGTTGGCTGGATCACGCTGTCCCCATGTTTCAGCGATTGGCCGAGGCGGGGCTTTAGTGTCATCCGATGGTCTGGCTGCTATTGAGGAGAATCGGCATGCCACGCACACGTTGTCGTGACGACAAGGCGGTGTTTGTCTGGGCCGAGTCGCGCGAGATGTCGCGATCGGCTGGGCGCGGACTGGCGATGGGGATGGCTATTGCGATGTTCCTGGCCGCCGGCTGCATTGGCTTCTGGGCGACGGTGGGGACCGCGGATGACGTGAAGGTGATCGTAATCAAGCCGAACGATCCAACGACTCAGCCGGCGCAGCCGAACCCGGACGGGACCGGCGGGCAGCCGGCGGTCGCGCCGACCGGTAAGCCCGGCGAGGTCACCATCAAGCTCGATGACCTGATCAAGAGCGGGCAGTTGAAGATCGAGGGGGCCGACGTGAAGGATTTGCGGATACAAGTCGTGCGGGGCGGCGACGGGAACGTGAAAGTCGTTCAGCCGGGTGGCGATCAGCCGGCCGTGAAGCCGCCGGTCGTGGAGCCACAGCCGCCCGTTGTTACGGCGTCGCCGGCTCCGCGCGTGCCGCAGACGGGCATCCAACAGCTCGACGCGCCGCTAAGCTGGGCGGGGCAGTTGACTGACGAGCAGATGAACAAGCTCAAGCCGGTGCTGGAGCAACTTCGCGATCAGTACCGGGACGCGGCCAAGCCGCTCCGCGAGCAGCGGGATGATGCCACCAAACGCATGCAGGAAGCCGCAGGCGAGTTCTGGCGGCTGAAGCAGGCTGGGCAGGATGCATCCAAGGCGCTGGCCGCCAACAAGGCCGCCGCCGAGGACGTGCAGCGGGTGGAGCGGGAGATGCTCCAGACCGGCGAGAAGTTGGCGGACGGCGCGATGGACAAGATATTGCCCGTCCTGACCGACGATCAGGCCAAGCGGTTCAAGGGGGCGCGTGAGAATTTCCTGGACACGCCCGAATTGCGAGCCAAGAGATGGGCGCAGGGATCGCTGAACAGCCGGTTCTACGGCGTGGACCTGACGGAGGAGCAGAAGGCGAAGGCCATGGGCATGCTCATCAAGGATTACCCGCAGTATGAGCAGCAACAGAAGCCGCGGGGCGAGAAGATGCGGGCGCTTTCGGAGAAACTGGGCGAGGCGATGACGGCTAAGGATGCCAAGGCCCAGGAGGCGATCAACGCCGAGATGGCCGCCCTTCGCCAGGTCGGGGACAACGAACTGCGGGTTTGCGGCGACCGGATTGTCGAGCAAGTGATGACCAAGGAGCAGGCCCGGCGGTTCCGTAACAAGGAGGCCTCGTGGAAGGATACGCCGGACGGCAAGGTGCTCCGCTTTGTTCGCGACCTGATCGGCGACGAGGCGGCGGAGATCGAGTTGGCCGACGCCCAGAAGGCCAAGATCAAGGACATTCTCGATACGCGCGAGGCCCAGGCCAAGGAGGCACGCGACGCAGCCGCGAAGCTGACGCCCGAAGAACACAAGGAGATGCAGAAGCGTTATCAGGAACAGTACGATCTGCTGAAGAAAGCCCAGGACTCGGGCGACAAGAAGGCCTATCAGGCGGTGCTGGACGAGATGGCGGCGCCGTCGCGGAAGGCGGCCCAGGAGCGGCAGGCATTGCGCGACAAAGTGGAGGCTATCTTGACGGCCGATCAGCGTAAGGCCATCGCGGACGCGCGGGCCAAGACTCTCACGTCGGCAAACGAGTCGCTGATTCGCTCGACCGTCGGCTCGCTGGCGAAGATGCAACTGGACGATACGCAGAACAAAAAGGTGCAGGAACTGGCCGACGCGGTCCGCAAGGTACTGGATAGCCTGCCTCTGGACCAACACAAGGAACGCAACGATCTCACCCAGCAGTTCCGCAAGGATGTGTTCGCGGTGCTGAACGAAGCTCAGAAAGCGGAATACCGCAAGTCGTGGGGCACACCCTGATCGGCGGAACATTCGCCCGGCGAATCTGCGATTGAGATCGAGGCCCATTCCTCGCAACCTGATCGATTGGTCACTGTTTATCCTGAGGCAGACTACCTCGCGAGGAACAGCCTCATGTCGACACGGTCCCGGCACGCCCTGGCGGTTGTCCTGATCTTTGAACTCCTGTCCTGCGGCGCAGGTCGCGGTCTAGCCGCTGACGTCGATGAGTTCAGGGTCAAGCGGGCGGATGTGTTCGAATTCGCCGAGAAGCCAACCGTCAAACGAGACGGCGACCGGGTGGTCATCAGCTTCGCAGCCAAGGCGGCCTGCGACGTGACAGTGGCGGTCGAAGACGCCGGCGGGCGGACCGTCCGGCATCTGGCCAGCGGCGTGCTCGGGGCGAATGCGCCGGAGCCCTTCCAGAAGAGCTCTCTCAACCAGACGGTCATCTGGGACGGCAAGGACAATCGCGGCCGGGCGATCGACGATCTGACCGGCTGCAAGGCCCGCGTCTCACTGGGGCTCGCCCCGCGGTTCGAGCGGAGTCTATATCATTCGCCGGCCAAACCGTGGGGGCGCAATCAGCCCGTCATAGCCCCGAGGCCCGAAGGCGTTTATGTCTACGAGGGCGACAATGTAGACAGCATCAAGCTATTCGACCATGACGGGAACTACGTCCGCACGATCTACCCGTTCCCAGCCGACAAGCTTGAGCAGGTCAAGGGCCTTCGCTGGCGGCAGGCGGTGCAGGACGGCCTGAAAGTGCCGTTCAAGGAGGGCTTCTTTCAGTCGACGTTTCTCACCAGCGGGTACAACTCCGGATACGATGTGGCCTCCGGCTACGGCGTGACTCATTTCCCGAGCCTCGCATACTCCTGGGCGGAGGACGCCCCCGACTTCCCCGCCGCCACCGCCTTCGCCGTCAGCGGCAAGCGCATCGCGCTGGTTGGGGTGCTGGGGGTCAACCGCCTGTCGACCGACGGAAGCACCGGCGAAATGGACCTGATCGGCCCCTCCCTCGATTTCACGGCCACGGAAAGGGCCCTACAGTCTCCACCCAGGTCCGTCAGAGTCTCTCCCCGCTCGGCGGCATTGAGCCCGGATGGGAAGTGGCTGTATCTGACCGGTTATTGCTGGGCGGACGACTCCAAGTTCAGCCACATGTACGGCGGCGGGAAACGGTGGCTCAACGGCGTGCTGAGAATCCGGTTCGACGCCCAGGCCGGGCCCGAGGCCTTTGTCGGAACCACTCGGCCGGACGGCGAGCCGGGCAGCGGCCCCGATCAACTCTACTCCCCCACGTCGGTCGCCTGCGACGCACAGGGGAACGTCTACGTGGCCGATAGCGGCAACAACCGCGTGCAGGTGTTTTCGCCCGACGGAAAGCTGGTTGAAAGCATACCGTCGCAAAAGCCCGTCCACGTGGCGGTCCATCAGAAGACAGGCGAACTGTTTGTCTCGTCCTGGAACCTGAGGAACTTCGCCGCGGGGTGGGACAAGAAGGCACCCTTCGAGGTGGTCCGGCTGGGGCCGGCGGGGAAACGCGACAAGATCGCCTCCTACGCCCTCCCCCTGATCACGGGGTCGATGGCCGGCGAAGAGGGGTACAGCGGCCTGCAATACCGGGTCGAAGTCGACACGTGGGCCGATCCCCCGACGGTGTGGCTGATCGCCGGCGCGACGTTCATGCACGGGTGGTACGACCTGACGAGTCTGTCCGGGCAGCGGGGGGCCATCAAGATGCTGATCGCGGACAAGGACAAATTGACATTGAAGAGGGACTTCAGCGCCGAGGCGGTCAAGACGATTGCACGCGCCGATCCGAGCAGCAACAGCCGGCAACTTCTTACCGTCAATCCCCGGACGGGAAAACTGTGCGTCATGGAAAGCCGGATTTCGTCCAGCCAGGTGGTGGAGATCGATCCGGAAACGGGCGCAGCCCGGCTGATGGACTTGCCGCACGCGGCCGACGATATCTGCTTTGACATGGAGGGGCATGTCTATCTGAACGCGGGATCGTACGTGACGCGTTTCAACCCGGACGGCCTGCGGGAGGTCCCCTGGGACTACGGAGAGGAGCGCACGGGGCTGGGTGCGGGCGGGCATGGCGAAAAGAGCGTCGACGTGGTCGCGGCCTTGGCGCTGCCCGGCACCAGGCCGCCCATCGACGAAAAGTGCGCCACCAGCGGCCTGTGGATGTCGCCGAAGGGGATGCTGGCGGTACACTGCTGGAACGGCGAGTCCTACTCGTCAAAGTCCGACCGGAAGGCCGACAAGACGCTGGGCGAGGCTGGCCGGCGCTATGTTCCGAGGGTCTACCCGGGCCGGCAGCGGTGGGGCGAGGTCCACGTCTGGGATTCGCACGGGAAGGTCCGCTATGAAGATGCCACCCCGGGCCTGGGGTTTCTGGACGGCGTGGCCATCGACAAGGAGGATAACCTCTACGTGCTGGCTGGTGCGGCGCGGACTCTGGACGGGCAGGGGAAGCTGAATCCAAAATCCTGTACGCTGATCAAGTTCAAGCCCGGCGCCGGCAAGGTGCTTACCGCCGGCGACAAGATGGTGCCGGTGCCGTTGAAGCCCCGCGAAGAGCCCAAGGAGCCGTCGCAGTTGGCCGGGCGCTGGGTTTCGGGCGCGGAGTGGATGTACGGCGGGGTTGGATACTGCGGGTGGGAATGGTGCTCACGATTCGCGCTGGACTTCTACGCACGG
>JAQTVL010000096.1 GCA_028706835.1 Phycisphaerae bacterium
GGGCCATCGCCTATCTGGTGATTTCGGCGAGCCGTTCGCAGCATCCCCCGGGGCCGCCGCTAATCATCGTCGAGGAGCCGGAGAACGGCATCTATGTCGGGCAACTCAAGCCGTTGCTACAGCGGATCGACCCGAACGGCGCGGGCGGACAGTTCATCTTCACTAGTCAGAGCCCATATTTCATCGATCTGTTCGATAGCCATCTGGAGGGCCTGCACGTATTCAAGCCCGGCAAACCGTCGGCCGTTCTGGTCAAGCCGGATGTCGAGAAGACACGCAGGTTGCTTGAACAGATGCCGCTCGGGGAAATGCACTTTCGGGAGATGCTCGGATGAGGATCGGCTACTCTGTCGAGGGAAGCACCGACCGGGCCCTGCTGAACGGCCTGCAACAGCGATGGTGCCCCGCCGCAACGCTCGTTGAGGGGAGATTCCGGGGAACATCTGGTATCAGCCAGACCCGGGAGATTCCGAACACCTGCATTGAATTGCAGTCGAAAGGCGCGGATATGATTGTCTTCCTCCGGGACGCCAACAATGAACCGTGGCGGGATGTCCTCAAAGCGGAACACGCGCGGTGCCGAAGCGACCACCAGCACTTGACCATCTTTGGCGTCTGTGATCGGAACATCGAGTGCTGGATTTCCGCGGACGCTGACTGGATCGGCGAGCGAACCGGCCGACCCGCCGCCGAATTTCGGATCCCCGATCCGAAGAACGCCTTCAACGCAGCGATGCGGATAACGGGATTCGATCGGCGGGAACCCGAGATAAGTAAGCTTGTGGCCGAGGCTCCGCTGAGGAACTGGCTGAGCAACCAGTCCTTCGAGTCCTTCTATGAGGCACTGCGGAGCTTCGCCAAGCTGAACAACTGTGACCTGGAGAATCTTCGAGAGAACTAACAGAATCAGCGAACTGGCGATCATGGATTCCGGGGTTCGTCATTAGCCCGAGTGTTTGCCAACATTCAGCCCGAATCCGCAGTGGAACAACAACAGGATAACCATGGCAGATAAACCTCAGGACAACACGTCGTCCCTCCCCCCCGTGTATGAACCCGCCACGGTGGAGCCGGACATTTACGCGATGTGGGAGCGCGGGCGGTATTTCCACGCCCAGCCGAACCACTCGAAAGAACCGTTCTGCATCGTGATCCCGCCGCCGAACGTGACAGGCGCGCTGCACCTCGGCCACGCGATCAACAACACCATCCAGGACATGCTGGTCCGCTGGCGACGGATGCAGGGCCGCTGCGCGACGTGGATTCCGGGAACCGACCACGCCGGCATCGCCACGCAGGCGGTCGTGGAACGCCGCCTGCTCGAAGAGGAAGGCAAGACCCGCAACGACCTCGGCCGCGAGGGACTCGTCGAGCGCATCTGGGCGTGGAAGGAACAGTACAACACGCGCATCATCAGCCAACTCAAGAGCATGGGCTGCTCCTGCGACTGGCAGCGGACGCGATTCACGCTGGACGAAATGTGCGCCCGCGCGGTGCGGCACACGTTCTTCCGAATGTTCAAGGACGGCCTGATTTACCGCGGCCTCCGGCTGGTGAACTGGGACACGCACCTCCAGACGGCGGTGGCGGACGATGAGATCTACCACGAGACGGTGAACGGCGCGTTCTGGCACCTGCGTTATCCGCTGGCGGACCGCCAGCCGGGCGACCCGGAGTATCTCGTGGTCGCAACAACCCGGCCGGAAACGATGCTCGGCGACACCGCAGTGGCCGTGAACCCGAGCGATGATCGCTACAAGCACCTGGTCGGCCGGAACGTGACGCTGCCGCTGATGAATCGGCTGATCCCGATCATCGCGGACGACTGGGCGGACCCGAAGCTGGGCAGCGGCTGCGTGAAGATCACGCCCGCGCACGACTACAACGACTACGAGGTCGGCAAGCGGCAGAACCTGCCGATGATCAACGTGCTGAACAAGGACGGCACGGTCAACCAGAACGGCGGCGAGTACGCAGGCATGGACCGCTACGCCGCAAGGAAGATGATCGTGGCGGACCTCCAGGCCGCCGGCCTGATCGAACGCATCGAGCAGCGAGACGTGGAGGTCGGCCACTCCGACCGGTCCAAGACGCCGATCGAGCCGATGCTCTCGGAGCAGTGGTACGTGAAGATGGCCGACCTGGCGGAACGCGCGATGGCCGCCGTGCGCGACGGCCGCGTGAAAGTGTTCCCCACGCGCTACGCGAAGACCTACCTTGACTGGCTGAGCGAAAAGCGCGATTGGCCGATCTCGCGGCAGCTCTGGTGGGGCCACCGGATTCCGATCTGGTATTGCGAGAGCGCGTCAGCCGCCGAACTCAAGCGGGCGTTCGAGGACTCCGAGGACGTGGCCTGGCGATGGGACGAAGAGCGGAACCGCTGGCTGATCTGCGCCGAAGAAGGCGATCTGCCCGACGACCTGATCCCCGGCCATCGCATCGTGCAGGACCCGGACGTGCTGGACACGTGGTTCAGCTCGGCGCTCTGGCCGTTCAGCACGCTCGGCTGGCCGGACCACCCGCCCACGCTCGAATACTGGTTCCCCACCAGCGTGCTGGTGACCAGCCGGGACATCATCACGCTGTGGGTGGCCCGCATGGTGATGACGTCGCTGTACAACCTGAACGAGGTGCCGTTCCACGACGTCTACATCCACACGAAGATACTGGACGGCCAGGGCCAGACGATGAGCAAGTCCAAGGGCAACGGCGTGGACCCGGTGGACATCATTGCGAAGTTCGGCGCCGACGCCCTTCGGCTGACGCTGGCCGAGATGACCACCGAAACGCAGGACGTGCGGATGCCCGTGGAGTATCAGTGCCCGCACTGCGGCAAGATGACCGACCAGAACAAGGACAACATGACCGCCACGGCCCTGCCGTGCAGCCACTGCGGCAAGCAGATGGCCACCCGCTGGGCCGACGACGCGACGCAGAAGAAGGTGGGCCTGGCGCTGCTGACCAGCGAGAAGTTCGAGTTCGGGCGGAACTTCTGCAACAAGCTGTGGAACGCCAGCCGGTTCGCCATGATGAACTTGACCGACGTGCCGCCGATGGCGGCGCTGACGCACCCGGCCGACCAGTGGATACTGTCCCGGCTGGCGGCGACGACGCGCGACGTGACCGACGCGCTCGGCCGGTTCGGCTTCCACGACGCCGTGAGCCTGCTCTACCGGTTCTTCTGGAACGACCTGTGCGACTGGTATCTGGAGATCGCCAAGTTCCGCATTCGGGCCGGCGCCGCCGAGCCGAAGGCCGTGCTCGCCTTCCTGCTCGACCAGGTGCTGCGGTTGCTGCACCCGGTCATCCCGTTCGAGACCGAAGCGATCTGGGCAAAGCTGAACGCCCAGGTGCCGCGCCGCGGCCGCGGCGGCCAGATCGAGAACCGCCCGCTCATTGTGTCGGACTGGCCAACGCCGTACCCAGCCGACCTGAACGACGCACTGGAGACGCAGTTCGCGATCACGCAGGACGTCATCCGCGGCATCCGCGACCTGCGGAGCCAGTACAACGTGGAGCCCGGCCGGAAGCTGCCGGCCGTTCTGGTCGCCCCGGGCGGGGAGAAGAACATCCTGTCGGCGACGGCCGACGTGGTACGCGAGTTGGCGGGCCTGACCGAGGTGCGCGTCGAGAGCGAAGCCGCCCGGCCGGAGGACGCCGCCGCCGGCGTCGTGGCGGGCGTGCAGATATTCCTGCTCGGAGTGATCGATCGCGAGGCGGAGAAGAAGCGGCTGCTCAAGCAGCAGGCGGAACTGACCCCGCGGATCGCCGCCGTGGAGGCAAAGCTGTCCAACGCGAACTTCGTGTCGCGAGCCAAGCCCGAGGTGGTGCAGCGCGAGCGCGACCGCCTGGTTGAACTCCAGGGCGAACTGAAGACCGTCGAGGAGCAGTTGGCGAAACTGTGAACGATGGTCGATGCCCCGCACTGGACCCATGTCGTCCGCTTGCGTTTTCGCAGGGCGGCGATCGATGCCGACGTTGCGAAAACGCAAGCGGTCCAGGTGTCGCGGCGACCACGTCGCTGTCTGCCCGCAGTTTCGGACGCATCCCAACCATAACCCGTGATAGAATAGCGCGAATCCAGAGGTGACTGTCCGTTGTCGCGGACGGAAAGGTGTTGCATGGAAGTGCAGATGGAGTTGTCGCGAATCATCATCACTGAAACAAGTGATCAGCAGATCATCGTACTGAAGGAGAAGTTCGGCGAGCGAAGTTTCCCCATCGTCATCGGCATCAACGAGGCCTTCGCCATCGACCGGCGAATCAAGGGCATTTCCACCCCCCGGCCGCTGACGCACGACCTGATGGCAGCGCTGATCGAACGCCTGGCCGGCCAACTCGACAAGATCGTGATCTACGACCTGCGCGACCACACGTTCTTCGCCAAGCTGGTCATCCGCCGCGCCGGCGAACTCATCGAGGTCGACTGCCGCCCGAGTGACGCGGTCGCCCTGGGTGCCGGCACCGAGGCCCCGATTTTCGTCGAGGAATCGGTGCTCCGCGACGTGGTGGGGTAAGCGTCGGACCCATTTCAAATCACGGAATCGAAAGCCCGGGGATTGCATTCCCCGGGCTTTTCTCTTATTACGTCACGGTCAACACTTCGGGAGAAACCGCATGAACTATCGCGTGCTGGGTCAAACGGGATTGCGGATCAGCGAGATCGGGCTGGGCAGTTGGACCACCTACGGCGCCAACGTCGATGACGACACCGCCAATGCCTGCATCAAGGCTGCGTTCGATGCGGGCATCAACTTTTTCGATACGGCCGACGTCTACGCCGGCGGCAAGGCGGAGGAGACGCTCGGCCGGGCGATCAAGGCCGGCGGAATTCCGCGACGGGAGATCGTGCTGGCCACCAAGTGCTACTTCCGCAGTTGGCCCGGGCCGCTCGGCTACGGGCTAAATCGCAAGCACCTCATCGAGTCGGTCGAGGCGTCGCTGAAGCGGCTGGGCGTCGATTACATCGACCTGCTCCAGCCGCACTACCCCGACAAGGACACGCCGGTCGAGGTGACGTTGCGAGCGATGGACGACCTGATGCGACAGGGCAAGATCATGTATGCCGCGTGCTCCAACTACACCGCCGCCGAGATGTGCGAGGCGATTCTGGCGTCGGAGCGCAGCCACATCACGCGGTTCGAGTCGACCCAGCCGGAATACTCGATGCTGTTCCGCCACATCGAGACTGAGGACCTGCCGTTCTGCGCCCGGCACAAGATCGGCGTGGTCAGCTACAGCCCGCTGGCGGAGGGCGTGTTGACGGGGACATACAAATCGGTCGCGAAGTTGCCGAAGAACGCCCGGCTGGCGAAGATCACGCGGAAGTGCCCGCACCTGACGGAAGACAACCTGGCGCGGGTTCGCAAACTCGCCCCGATCGCCAGAAGGCTCGGCTGCTCGATGGCACAGTTGTCGCTCGCTTGGGTGCTGCGTCGGCCTGAGATCACGGCGGCGATCAGCGGCGCGTCGCGCCCGGAGCAGATCGCGGAGAACGTGAAGGCCTGCGAGATCAAGCTGGACGCCGACACGCTGGAGCTGATCGAGAAGGCGCTGGGGAACAAGCCGAAGAAGCCGTGGTGACAAACAAGCCCAGGGACCGCGTCCATGGGCTTTTCGTTTGCGACGATTCTGCGTCAAGGGTTCAATCGCGCAACTCGACGGACCAGTAGGCGCTGTCGAGGAATTGCTTCCACGAGGCGTACTTCTCCTGCCCGAGGCGAAGCGTCAACAGCGGCGATCGCTTCGGCTTGACGGGCAGGCGGATCAGCTTCACGCCGGCTTCGACGGGCGTCCGGCCGCCCTTGCGGATGTTGCACTTGAGGCAACTGCACACCAGGTTTTCCCATGTGCTCGCGCCGCCCTGGCTGCGCGGCACGATGTGGTCGAGGCTCAACTCGCTGGTCGGGAACTTCTTGCCGCAATACTGGCAGCGGTTGCTGTCGCGGGCGAAGATGTTCCGGCGGTTGAACTTCACCTCCTGGCGCGGCAGGCGATCGTAGAACAGCAGCCGAATGACCCGCGGCACGGCCAGCAGGAACCGCACGGTTCGTACCCAGTCGTACTCCGCGGGCGCGAACTTCAGCTTGTATTCGGACACCTGCCGCCAGGTCTCGAAGTTGTAGCCGGCGTAGCTGCCGTCCTCCGCGGCCACAACCTCGGCCAGGTCCCGGCACAGAAGCGAGAACGCCCGGCGAACGCTGACGACGCGCACGGCCATATAGTGCTTATTCAGCACCAAGACGTGAGAATCCATGCCCGGGGTCAGCGCGTCCATAGTTTGAGGTCCGATAGAAGAGTTTGCATTATACGACAAGGCGACCGGTGTTGACAATGCTGCTTTTGTCGGCGGAGGGATGACCATCGCTGGACACGGGGTAGATGCCGCGGGCTCGCGAAGGGGCAAATCCGCAAGCGGCGATCTTCCCCGTTAGTGAAGTGCGGCGTTCGACCATACGCACGCCCGGACGGGGCCGAGGACGGCCCGGATCGCCGGGGGCCTGGGATGGGGCGATGAGGTCCGCTGCATGCGCTTGCGCCCGGGCGAAAACGAGAACGCCACGGCTGCACAGAAATGCAGCCGTGGCGTCAGGTGGTTCGTGGTCAGGTTACTTCCGGGCTCGGCGGCGGGCGGCGAGCAGGCCGCCCAGGCCGGCGGCCAGCAGGGCCAGCGACGCCGGTTCCGGGGCGGGGACGACCATCATGTTGTCCATGATGATCCACTTGGCGTTGTCGAACGTGAACCCGCCGATGTTGGCGGTGCCGGACGTGACACCCCAGTAGAGGACGTCGTTTCCGTGATCCCTGTAGTCGGCGACTTCGAACCCGGCGGCAAGGATTTCTGCGTCGGTCGGCGAGACGGCCGTGAAGTCGTGCGACCCAAGCAAAGTGCCTGTGGTGTCATAGACGTGAACGGTGAAAGAATGCATCGCGGCGTACAGCGAGCCGACGCCCTTGACCCCCGTGCCGAACGACACGCCGATGGGCTCCATCGATGACCAGTCCGAATTCGTGTTGATGAGCAACTTGCCCGATGCGCCGACGGTCGGCCCCGTGCCCCAGTTGTTGCCGAAGTCCGCCGGATTCCCGGAGTCGGTGCCGTTCCGGACATACCCCGTCAGATCGTCCGGCGCCCAGCCCTTGGGTGAACCGCTCGGGTTCGTAGTCCACGTGAAGCCGTAGGTGGGCAGAGTGCCGCTGACCTTCCCGAGATAAGTGCCCGAGTCCCCGCCGTTGGGCGTCTGGTCCTCGAACGTGTAGACGGTGGGCAGACCGCCGAGATCGGCTTGGAGGGTCGGCTGGGAGAGCCCAGCGTCGTACCAAGTCAGATCGGCCAAGGCCGTTTGAGCCGCCATGGCCGTAACGACACACACGCAGACAGTCGCCAACAGGTTCTTCACAGTAGTCACCCTTTCTTGCCAAAGTGCTGTTCGCCGACCGCCCACTCGACGGCTGCGAACGGGAACAGGTATTATCGCCCCTCCTGTAACTCAACTGCCTACCAGCCTATCTGCAAATGGCGTACCTCGCCGATCATCGGTTTCCAAGAACACGCCCACCCATGTGGCTAACCTCAACTGCGCCAACGAGATGGGACAGGAATACTGTAAGCGGCCCTGCAAGTCGCCCGCAAGCCAATGTTGCGGAAAATCAACATAACCGCTACCCGATGTTGATTTCTCGCATCATTGCCCGATTCGATTTCCTCTTGCCCGTACGCGGGGGGGCCGATATAAAGGAGCGTATCGAGGCGGCCCAACTACGGGTCGCGTGTGGAGAGGATCATGGATAGCAGTTACAACGCCCGTCACATCGCCAGGCTGCTGGGGCTACTGCTATCCTGCGCGCTACGCTAGGGCCCTCTCCGGACGAACGATCAAGTCAGACGGGACCCTGCGAAGAAGATCGTGGGGTCTTTTCTTTTACGGACAGTAACGTTACTCCTGAACATCCCCTGCACGAGGACTATACGACTATGGCTACGACCGACAGCACCGTTCCCATCATCCGCATCTTCGACACCACCTTGCGCGACGGCGAGCAGAGCCCCGGGGCATCGCTCAACCGCGCCGAGAAAATCGAAATCGCCCGGGCACTCGAACAACTCAATGTCGACGTCATCGAGGCCGGCTTCCCCATCACCTCCCCGGACGACTTCGAGGCCGTCCAAGCCATCGCCGACGCCGTGACCGAGCCGACGGTCTGCGGGCTGGCCCGGTGCATGAGCAAGGACATCGAGCGGGCCGGGCAGGCCGTGAAGAACGCCCGCCGCGGCCGGGTTCACGTGTTCTGCGCGACCAGCGAGATTCACCGCACGTTCAAGCTGAAGCGGGCCCAGGACGAGATCGTCAAGATGAGCGTTGACGGCGTCCAGCAGGCGCTCCAGTACGTCAAGGACGTGGAGTTCAGCCCGGAAGACGCCAGCCGAACCGAGCCCGATTACCTGGCCGAGGTGGTGCAGGCGGTGATCGCCGCCGGCGCCAAGACGGTGAACATTCCGGACACGGTCGGCTACGCGACGCCGGGCCATTTCGGGCCGCTGATCAAGTATCTGTTCGAGCACGTGCCGAACATCAACGACGCCGTCATCAGCGTTCACTGCCACAACGACCTCGGCCTGGCGGTGGCGAACAGCCTGGCCGCGGTCGAGAACGGGGCCCGGCAGGTGGAGTGTACGATCAACGGTATCGGCGAGCGGGCCGGCAACGCCGCCCTCGAAGAAGTCGTCATGGCCCTGCGCACGCGGCACGACATCTTTAAGGCGGCGACGAAGATCCGCACCGAGCGGCTGTTCCCGACCTCGCGATTGGTCTCCACCCTGACCGGCATTCACGTGCAGCGGAACAAGGCGATCGTCGGGCAGAACGCTTTCGCGCACGAGGCCGGCATCCACCAGGACGGAATCCTGAAGGAACGCACGACCTATGAGATTATGAAGCCGGCTGACGTCGGCATCAGCAAGAGCGAACTCGTTCTCGGCAAGCATTCGGGGCGGCACGCCCTGCGCGAGCGGCTGACCGAGCTCGGCTTCACGCTGACCGACGAGCAGATGACGGCCGCGTTCGAGCGGTTCAAGGTGCTGGCGGACAAGAAGAAGGAAATCTTCGACGAGGACCTCGAAGCCATCGTCGAGGGCATGATTAAGGACGCCGCCGATGTCTGGGAACTGGTGAAGTTGCAGACGACCGCGGGGACGGGCGTGATCCCGACGGCCACCATCGAGCTTCGCGACTACAAGGGCGACGTTCACGTCGACGCCGCAACCGGCGACGGGCCTATCGACGCCGCGTATTCGGCGATCCAGCGGCTGGTCGGCGTGGCCGATGCGGAATTGAAGGACTACCAGATTCGCGCGGTGACCGGCGGCCGGGACGCCCAGGGCGAAGTGACGGTGACGGTCCAGATCAACGGCAAGACGTTCAAAGGCCGGGCGTTCTCGACGGACATCATCGAGGCGTCGGCGCGGGCGTATCTGAACGCGATCAACCGGTCGCTGTTCCGGTGCGAACTGGACGCGGGGAATAAGCCGGAGCACGTGTGAGATGACACGCTTGGCGGTGCCAATCTGTGCGGCGACCCTCGACGACGCCGCCGACGCGATGCGGCGGGCGGAACGCGGCGGGGCGGACCTGCTGGAACTCCGGCTGGACCTGCTCCCCGCGCAGGCCGCCGAGAAACTGACGCCGCTGGCGAAGGCGCCCGTGCTGGCCACCTGCCGGTCCCGCGATGAAGGCGGGGAAGCCGACGGCGGCGATGCCGCGCGGGCTGAGCGGCTGCGCACGGCTGTCCACGCCGGCGCTGCCTACGTGGACTTCGAGTGGGCCGCCTGGAACCGCTCGCCGGAATCGCGGCGGGTGCTAGCCGACGTGCTTGCCCCGCCTGCGGGCGTCGGCCGGGCCAAACTCGTCCTGTCCGCCCATGATTTCACCGGCAGGCCGAGCGAACTAATGACCCTCGCCCAAGCGCTGTGGGCCTCGCCGGCGGCGGTCGCCAAGATTGCCTATCGGGCCAACGGCATCGCCGATGTCTTCGACGCGCTGGACATCCTGCACACCGGCGCCGCGAGCAAACCGACGATCGCGCTGGCCATGGGCGAGGCCGGCGTGATCAGCCGGCTGCTGGCCCGCGTGCTCGGGGCGTTCTGCACGTTCGCCGCGCTGGAGACAGGCCGATCGACCGCGCCGGGCCAGCCCACGCTCGAACAGATCAAGACGCTGTATCGCTGGGACCGCACAGATGCTCAAACGGAACTGTTCGGCGTGATCGGGTATCCGATCGCGCACTCGATGAGCCCTGCCATCCACAACGCCGCGTTTGACGCGACCGACTACCACGGCCTGTATGTGCCGCTGCTGGTCGAGCCGGAGTCGGCTGCGTTCGACGCCCTGCTGGACGGGCTGATGGCGCGTCACCGGTGGCTGCGGTTCCGCGGGCTATCGGTCACGATCCCGCACAAGGAAAACGCCTTGCGTTACACGCGGGCCCACGGCGGCGCGGTCGAGCCGCTGGCAGGCCGGATCGGCGCGGTGAACACGATCCGGTTTGAGGCCGACGACACGCTCACCGGGCGCAACACGGATTACGCCGCCGCGATCGACGCGGTGTGCGCCGCCCTCGCCTGCCGCCGGTCGGACCTGCAA
>JAQTVL010000665.1 GCA_028706835.1 Phycisphaerae bacterium
CGTGCAGCCAGCGCCTTCTCATCGCGTTCACCTCCGCTGGAATGATAGGGCGATGGCGAACTCGACACGGCGACATACCGGACCTTCCCGCGGGGCATAGGTCCCACCTGTCTGCACCCTCTTGAAGTAGGGTCAGACTGCACTTGCGATCAGAAGATGAGAGCCGCCGGCCTTGACCAACCTCCGGAAAAGGAAGTGGCGGGAAAGCCGGGCCCTGCCTACACGAGACGGGCCCGGCTCTGCTTGCGGTAGGCCCATCCATCCACACGACGGAACCCACAAGAGCACTGGAAATCGGCGTTGCCCACCCGGCCGGCGGGGACGCAACGAGGCCTCGCGTGTCTGCGCGCACCCAGACCTGTGCGCTACGGACTTCGCAGCCTACAGAGCAGGATGTAGCGAGTCGATAGCGGCCTGGCCAAGGCACGTGGCGAGCTTTGCCCAGACGCTCGAAGAATGGAGGGGCCGATGAACCGCGACGCACTGCGAGCAACCGCTCATAACGGATGCCTTAGGCCGACCTGGGGAGCGTACGGCGCGATCCGTCGTCCGGCGCAACCAAGGCGACGGACCGCTTTTCGCGCTTTAGGTGTAGCGGCAGCTGCGGTGGTCATTGGCGGAGGCATTGGCGCGCACTTCTTCCTGTCTGGCGCACCGGCGCCCACGCCGAGCATACGCATCCTTTCTCCCATTCCCGACGTGACGCTGGTTGGAGGCAAGGCGTTCGTTGCGGTCGAGGTACGCAACGCCCAACTTGGCGTCTCCACGAGCTCAGCGAAGGGCTACCACCTGCACTACTACCTCGATGCGATTGTTCCGACAGAAGGCAGACGTTCGGCGAACCCATCCGTGGGCAAGTACGTGAGCACGACGAAGACAGCGCACGAGTGGACTGTTTCCGGCGTGGGCTTGCACGTCTTGACCGTACAACTCGTAACGGACGACGATCGACCTCTCACTCCGCCGGTGGTTGCCGCCGTCACCGTGAAGGTCCCAAAGGGGGCATCATCGGCCCCATCCCCGTCACCGAGCACCCCCTCCCCGCCCGCGAAGACGCCTGGTGGCTGCTAGCGCGGTGTTACGCAGACGAAGCAGCCGAATGGGGGTTAACGGTTTCCGCGAGGCGAGCGCACCGGTTGCGAACCGTGCGAGTGGACCCGCTGTGGACCAAGGCACCTAAGGCGACGCGCTTAAGGTCTGACGCACGAGCCTTTGCTGCAGTGGCTCGCCAACTGGAAGCCGACTTGAACGCTACTTCGGGCCCTGGGCGGGAAAGCAGTTCTGGATCAGGATGATCCAGCCGGTGGTCTCGCGGGTCGCTTGACGATGCGCCAGAGAAGCAAGACTCCTGCCCCCAGCAGGAACAGGAGTCGTAGGCTTCAAGCCCCGACTGCTAGTGGACAGGCGGCGCTCTCCAGCAGACAGGATAGTACGGTCTCGGCACGAGGAAGCCAATCGCCGGAGGGAACGCCTGCCACGAGAAAGGGCCGCTCCGCAACTCCTCTCGCTGAGGTGTCACGCACCGACTGCCCGTCCGCGTGCGCCCAGATCCAGCATCGGCGGTCCGCGGCGCACGCGCCTAGCGAGAGCGAGTGGCCTTCGGGGACGGCCAGCATCTCTTCGCAGCTTGCGTGGCAGGCAGGCAGCCGGACGAACGTCGCATAGCAGAGGGGCATCGTCCAGCCCGGTCTTGCGCCATGCCGGATACAACTGAGACAAGTACGGGAGCCTGTGGGGGATGAGCCTCTGGGCTTGTCGTGTGGGCGGACCATGCCATCCCCCGCGGCGCCTCTTCTTAAGAGCCCGCTGAGTGCTGACGGCGGCACCCAGAACGCCGTCCTAGCCGTGGCGCGGCGCTCGCTCCAGGAGCAAGCTCTTGCCATCCGCCTTCCTTCCCTGCGGGCAGTCCGGCTGGACCGCGGAAGCTATCTATCCGCTCTCCGCCATGTACAACTCGTTGCTGCAGATGAATCGTCTCAAGAAGGAGCCGGACGTCCACCACTGCGACGCATGCGCTCGGAGCGCTCGGTACTTGGCGTTGATCGATTCCATCGTGAGCGCCGCGCTGTGCCACGTTCCGCTTCCGAGAAACGCCTCCAGCGGCACCATGGCTCGCACGTCCGAGACCCTTGACGGAGTTGGCCAAACCCCCGCGTACGAGTGCTCCAAGTAGCAGCGTGAGTCCGGGCGGACGAACTCACAGTCCATCGCTTCCAAGTCCCCCAGGGCTGAGCGGACCAGGTTGTACGCCGCGCGGTGGTCCTCGTGCGCGTCGAGGGGGTGGGGCAGGTAGAGGATGGTCGGACGAAACGCGGTGATGATCTCCTTCAGGTCCTCGACCAACTCTTCGCCGCAGTACGGACTGCCGGGGTTGAACGCGCCGCGGAAGTACTTCGTCGAGCGCTGCGTGTACGGACTGCAGAACGGATCGACAGCCAGCCAGTGCTCGCTCTGGAGTGAATTCAGGCCGCGGTCGGGGTAGTTGAGGAAGATCGCGTTCTCCCGGGGGACGCCGAGCCGGCCAAGCGCAACGAGCGCCTCTTTCTGGCGGCGCGTCCCGATGGCGCGAAATTCAACAGGCAAAGGGAACGGGCTCATAGTGATCAGCCGCTTGCCGGCGACGTTCGCGTCGCCACTCGTGAGGAACACGACAAGGACCGAGGCTCCGTCGCGGCGGAAGACCTCGATGGAGCTGCCAACGCCGAGAACGTCGTCA
>JAQTVL010000666.1 GCA_028706835.1 Phycisphaerae bacterium
CCAGTCGCTGCACATCTCGAACCTCGCGGTCATCGCGTCGGCTGACGTCGAGCTGGCCGAGGGCATGAACGTGTTCACCGGCGCCACCGGCGCAGGGAAAAGCCTGCTCATCGGCGCGCTCGAAGTGCTGCTCGGCCTGCGGTCCGCGGGCGAACTGCTTCGGCCAGGGGCCGAGGAGGCCCGCGTCAGCGGCGTGTTCGCGATCCGCGACGCCCGGCTGGCCAAGCAACTCGCGGCCGCGGCCGACATGCCGCTCGACGGTGACGAACTGCTGCTCACCCGCCGAATCTTCGCCAACGGCCGGACTGCGGCCAGCGTGAACGGCCAGCCCATCTCCGTCTCGATGCTCAAGAACCTGGCGGAGCTTTTGGTCGACATCCACGGCCAGCACGACCACCAGTATCTGCTCAAGCCGGCCAACCAGTTGGAGTTGCTGGACGACTTCGCGGGGCTGGCGGAGGCCCGCGAGAAGTTCGCAGCCGACTACGAGCACTGGCGTCAGCGCCGCGATCGGCGGGCGGAGCTTGAGGCGTCGGCTACGCTACGGACGCAGCAGTTGGAACTGTACGAGTTCCAGGCGCAGGAAATCGACGGCGCGGAGCTGGCCGACGGCGAACTGGAGGCCCTTCAGGCGGAGCACCGCCGGCTGAGCAACGTCGAAAAGCTGAAGCGCCAGGCGGGCGAGGTCTACGCGGCGCTCTACGAGGCCGAGGGCAGCCTGCTCGAACGGCTGGGCGCGGTGAACGCCGTGCTCCGCGAACTGCTCATGCTCGACGACTCGCTCAAGTCGACCAGCAAACTGGCGTCGGCCTCGCAGGCGGAGCTCGAGGAAGTCAGCTTCGACCTGCGGCGATACGTTGAGCGGCTGGATACTGACCCGGCTCGGCTGGCGGAGGTCGAGGAGCGGCTGAACCTGATCGGCAGGCTGACGGACAAGTACGGCCGGACGATCGCGGACGTGCTTATTCATCGCGACCAGATCGAGGCCCAGATCGCGATGCTGCGGACGGCGGAATCCGATTTCTCGCAGATCGACAAGGACCTCGCGGCGCTCCAGGCGACGCTATTGTCGCAGGCCGATGCAATGCACAAGGCCCGCGTCGCGGCGGCGGACAGGTTGGCCAAGGCGATCGAGTCGCAGCTTGGCGAACTGGGCATGCCGAAGTCGAAGCTCGTGTTCGAGTTCGCCGAGTGGCCGAAGGATGCGGCGGCGAAGATCGCACGGATGGGTCCGACCGGTTGCGACCAGGTCGAGGCATTGGCGACGACGAACGTCGGCCAGCCGCCCCGGCCGCTGAGGAAGATCGCCTCCGGCGGCGAGATGAGCCGGATCATGCTGGCGATCAAGGGCGAACTGGCCCGCAGCGACCGCACCAGCGTATTGGTGTTCGACGAGATCGACGCGAATGTGGGCGGCCGGCTGGGCTCGGTGATCGGTGCGAAACTGTCGGCGCTCGGGCGGATGCACCAGGTGCTGTGCATTACGCACCTGCCGCAGATCGCCGCGTTCGGCGACCGGCAGCTTACCGTCCGCAAGGAAGTCGTCGGCAAGATGACCGAGACCATCGTCCGCCCGATCGATGGGCCCGACCGCATCGAAGAGTTGGCCGAGATGATCGGCGGCACGAACGTAACCGCCACGACGCGCAAGCAGGCGGAAGAGATGTTGCTGGCCGCCGCGACGGCGCTGCCGAGCAAGCAGACTCTGACGGGCAGCGCAACGCCCCGTCGAAAGAAAGGCGGATGATTAACACGGATTTCACGGATTGCACTGACAAGACTGGAGAGAAACTCAGAATCCAGAATTCGGAACGGAACAGACAGTTGCTGTTCGCTTGAGCTTCGTCTCTCACTTCTGACTTCCTCCTCGTCCGTGGAATCCGTCAAATCCGTGTTCATTCCAATGACTTCACCGGACAACAACTTGCCGCCTACCGGCAAACCCGCCGCGACTGGCGTGGACTCCGCCCGTCAGATCGCCGTCCGCACCTTCGTTGCGGCGGTCATCGCGCACGTGATGGCCGACTTCATGGGCCAGAGCGTCTGGCCGGTCTACAAGAAACTCGCGGGCCTGGATTTGGCCAAGGCCGGCTGGATCGCCACGGTGATCGGCATGGGCGGGACGGCCTTGCAGCCGCTGTTCGGCTCGCTCGCGGACCGCTTCGGGCGGCGGCGCGTCATCCTGCTCGGCACGTTTCTGACGGCCTTCGCGCTGCTGCTCGGGCCTATGACCGCCTACCGCGGCGCGCTGGATCGGCATCTGCCCTCGGTGTACTGGCTGACCGGATCGTGGATGGTGATGTTCGTCATCCTGTCGGCTGGGCGGCTTGGGCAGGACATCTTCCATCCGGCGGGCGCGGGCCTGGCGGGCAGTTTCTCCGCGGCCCGCGGCTCGACGTTCGTGGCGGTCTTCGTCGCCTTCGGCAGCATCGGCTACGGGCTCAGCCAGATCGGCTTCCGCACCGCGTTCAACCACCTCCACGGCCACACCGAGATTCTGCTGATTCCCGCGGCGATCATGTGGGTCCTCATCTGGCGATGGTGCCGCCCGCCGGAAGGCTCGCTGACGGAGCGCAAGTCGATCATCGCTTCGCTGGGCACGATTCGCCCGGTGGCTGGCCCGATCTTCGTGCTGTTCCTGATCCTGGCGATCTCGGCCGGCGTGCTCAGCGGCCTCTACTTCCTCATGCCGGAGTTCGCCGAGCAGAAAGGC
>JAQTVL010000667.1 GCA_028706835.1 Phycisphaerae bacterium
GGATAGTCCACCGCCGCCTGCTCATACTGCGAATCGTATCGCCCGGGTCCGTAACTGCACGAAACCTGGAAACTGAGTTCCTTCTCGTAGAAATCGGCTCGCCGCAAGTTCAGCCCGACCACGCCAACCAGCACGATCCGCCCGCGCTTGCGGCACATCAGAGCCGCCTGGTGAACGAGTTCGTCGGTCTTGGCCGACGCAGTGATGAGAACCCCGTCGACGCCCTTGCCCTCGGTAGCCGCCATCGCCGCCACGACCGGATCGGCGCCCGCGCCGACGTTGATCGCGTGAACGCCGAACGACTCCGCCAATTTGAGCCGGTCGGGGTTGACATCGGTCCCCAGCACCCGGCAGCCATGCGCCCGCAATAACTGCGATGTGACTAGCCCGATCAACCCCAGGCCGATAACCACAAACGTCTCGCCAAGCGTCGGACCGGCCAAACGGATGCCCTGGAGCCCTATCGACGCCAGCACCGTGAACGCCGCCTGCTCGTCGGATACGCCGTCGGGGATCTTCGCGCACAGCGTCTTGGACACGGCTACGATCTCCGCGTGCGGGCCGTTGCTGGCAACGCGGTCGCCGGGCTTGAATTCGCTGACGCCCGCGCCGACTTCCAAGACCACACCGGCATTGCAGTATCCCAGCGGCAGCGGCTCGTCGAGCTTATTGAACACCGCCTCCAGCGTCGGCAGTAGCCCGTCTGTCCTAATCTTGTCGAGGACCTGCTTGACCTTGTCCGGCTGGCTGCGGGCCTTGGCCAACAGCGACGCCTGCCCGAACTCGACCAGCATCTTCTCGGTACCAGCAGAGATGAGGCTGGCCCGGGTACAAATTAGTACCTGGTTCCGCGTAAGTCCCGGAACTGGGCTGTCCGCCACCATCGTCTCCCCACTTCGTAAGTTCTGTAGAATCAGCTTCATCCCGGTGTTTCCCCGCAATCGCTTAACTTTGACTGTCTGCGACTTCGCCGGCCCACGCCGACGGCAACGTTAGTTTCTGGACGAGGAATATGTGCTTGCCGCGGGATGTCGGGGCGATTTCATCGACCAGTTCAAACGTCGTCTCCAATCCGCCGCGGGCGCACTGATTCATCTTGGTGCGAATCTCCGCCTCATCGTGCTCGTTCCACTCAGCCGTCGGCACGACCCGCACACAGACCCGCCCGGCCTGCTCCTGCACAAGCTGAACCTTGCGGATGTGCGAGAACGCATGCCAGTGCTGTCCGAACACCAGCCCGGTCAACGAAATCGTCCGGCCGTCAGCGGTAACGACGTATTCCTGCTTGCGGCCCTCGATGCGCTCAATCAGCCGATAGTTACGCCCGCAGACACATTTCTCCGGCCCGACCACCGCGATGTCGCCCGTGCGGTAGCGGATCAGGGGCATGGTGTCGTCGATCAGGCTGGTGGCCACGATTTCGCCGCGAGTGCCCGGCGTCCAGGGCAGCACGTTGCCCTGCGGGCCAACCAGTTCAGTGTAACCGTATTCGCTGTAAACGTGGTAGTAGTCTGCCTGATCGCAATAGCCGGCCAGGCAGCAGCTCTCGCCGTGGCCGTACCAACTGTAGACGCGGGCCTTGAGGACCTCGGCGAGCATCCGCTTCTGCTCGGGGTAGAGATTCTCCGAGCCGCACAGCAGCACCTTGACGCTGGGAATCGGCGGTTCGCCCAGTTCATTGAGCATCATCGCGAACGTCGTGGCGATCGAGGGATACGCCTGGATCGACACGGGGCGGAACTGCCGCAGTTTGCGGATGATCCTGGCTGCGCTATCCAGAGTGAGGTTGTAGGAGTTGACGAACAGATGCTTGTCAATCGGGTCGTAGTGCCACAGCGGCTCGTTGACCGTCTGGCCGCGCATCACGACGGTGCGCTGACCGTAGCGGAACCCGCCCCACGCCCACTGCCGCCACATGAACGCTCGCTCCAGGGAGCGAGTCCGGCCGCGCTCCCAGTAAAGCTGTAGCGGCTGACCTGTACTGCCGCCGGTGTTTGAAGACAGCATCTTGTTCCGCATGTTCTCGGCGACCAACTCCATGCCGAGTGAGCGGACCATGTCCTTGGTCAACAGCGGCAGTCTGTGCCAATCGTCCTGACTGTTGATCTGGCGGCGGTCGATCCCCAAGTCGGCAGCGACCTTACGATAGTAAGGGACATTTGTCAGGCAGTGGTCCAGCAAGGCCGACATCAGCGACCACTGATATTCGCGATGCTGTTCCCATGACCACCCCTGGCTTTGATCGAGCAGGCGGCGGGTCTGAGCCAGCAACTTTCCGTAGCGGACCCACATCGGCAGTGCGGCGTAAAACTGACCGAGCGTACGCTTGACCGGACTAGGGGCGATGCGATACAGGTTCTTCCACGGATGCAGGAAGTCCTCAATGGCCATTGGGCCTCCCAGCGCTGGAAAAACTGCCCCGCAGCAACAGCCAGGCACCGATCAGGCTCTCTCTCTTCAGCCGTCGCCAGTGCAGCGGATTCGCGTAGTGCCACACTCGGCGAACCATCCGCCAGCGCACGTAGCGCCGCCACAGCCGCGCATAGTTACCGTCTTGAACCGCAAGGTTCAACGCATCCTGCTCGGCTTGCCGTCGCGAATCGCCGTCCAGGCGAATCGCGCAGTCATCCTGCCGCGTCGGGTGGAGGCGGTGGATCGCCGCGCCCCCCGTCGCAAGCTCGATCACCAGAACCGCAGCTTTCACGTTGTC
>JAQTVL010000097.1 GCA_028706835.1 Phycisphaerae bacterium
GGGCTTCCCGATGTACGCCTACCGTTGGGAGTCCAAGGCCGTTAAGGGCGCCACACAGAAGATCAAGGTCGACTACTCACTGCTGCTGCCCGTGGTCAATGGGCGAGCCTACTTCCAGTACGTGCTGCGGTCCGGGGCCGCCTGGGGCGCGCCGATCAAGCAGGAGACCGTGACCGTGAAGGGCGAAGGGGTGACACTGCAAGGCGGGTCCAGAACGCTCAAGGTCGAGAAGCCGGCGGACGGCTCGCTGGTCTGGAAGCTGACCAACGCCCTGCCGACCGAGGACATCGGCGTCAGCATCATCGCCGGCCCGATCGTGCCGAACAACAGCCTCAAGCAGGGCGTACAGCCGAGATGACCGTCGCGGATCGGCCACCGGGCGTCCGAGTCCCGCCGCTGGCTGCGGCTGCGGGGCTCGGATTGCTGCACGCACTGGTGGATGCGACCTCGCTGGCGATTCTCTATTTCGAGGTCCCGCTCGAACGGCTCTCGATCGAACAGATCGGGCTGCTGGTCCTTCTCTACAACTGCGCCGCGTTCGGGCTCCAGGCGCCGCTGGGCATGCTGGCCGATTGGCTGGGCAGCTACCGGGCGATGACCGTCGCGGGGCTGCTGCTGGCGGCGACCGCAGTGGCGATTTCGCCGGCGGAGCCTTGGACAGCCGGCCTGGTGGTCGGGTTGGCCAACGCACTGTTCCACACGGGCGCAGGCGGTGCGGTGCTGCGGTCCTCGCCGGGGCGAGCGACGGAGCCCGGCATCTTCATCGGCCCCGGCACCGCCGGCGTGCTGATCGGCATCCAACTCGGACCGAGCGGCCTGCCCTGGCAGCAAGTCGCGATTGTGGCCCTGGCGATCGCGGGCGTGGCCGTGGCGATCGCACCATCGCTGCAACGGCTGCCGGCGGGCGAACGACGGAGCCGGGCGGCATGGCTGGCGGCGCTGTGCGTGGCTGCACTGCTGGTTTCGGTGGCGGCCAGATCGCTGGTAGGCGGCGCGGCTGGCGGCGCGTGGTCGCGAGTCTCGGTCCACTGGGCGGTCGCGCTGACCGCCGCGACGGTGGCGGGCAAGATGCTCGGCGGGCTGTTGGCGGACCGGGTCGGCTGGCGGACCCTGTCCGTCGCGTCGCTGGCGGCGCTGGCGGCGCTGGTGGGGAGAACGGCGGCCAGCGGCCAGGCGGCCGTCGCCGGCGCGCTGCTGGTTCAGTTGACCACCGGGATCACCGCGGCCGCGTTGTGCGTCGCGCTGCCGAACCGACCGGCCACGGCCTTCGGCCTGGCGTCGGGGACGATCCTGCTGGGAGCTGTACCGGGCATGGCCGGCTGGCCGGTTTCGGGGTGGTTACTACCGGTGGTGATCGCAGCAGCGGGCGCGTTATTCGCGGGGCTTGGCTTGCTTCGACAAGGCGGGCGTGCGAATAGCGCCCACCAGGGGCAGCAGACCCAATCCGCAATATAGTCCGATAATAAAGGCGTTCTCGCTGCAATGTATCGAAGATTTCATCCAGCGTCTTAGGTCCGATAATAAAGCGTCTTAGGAGCAGCCTTTCGAACATTTCAAAATGGGGGTGGGGAGATGAAATCTTCTGGGAAAACCGCATGTTTCAAGAAGGGGCGAGTGGATAGACTCGACTGCCCTGCTGAGGTCTGGTGATCGTCATTTCCTACTCCCGCACCTCCAGCACCGTCAGCGGGGCGCCCTTGGCTGTGCGGGTCAGCACGACGAAGCAGCACGAATGGCCTCCCCCCTGCCGAGCGGAGCACGCAGCCGACAGCAGCACATCCTCGAATCCGTCGCGGTTGAAATCGCCCCAGGCTAACGTTGTCAGGCGAAGGTCGTAGTCCCGGTCGCTGATGCGAACGGCAAACTTGCCGTCGGCCTGGACCCGCGTTCGGGGCAGCAGCTTCTTCCACGTTCCGCCGGTGGCGGCCAGCCGGGCGATCTGTTTCTGCTGGTCGGCGGAGATGGCCGGGGCGAGCGTCACGGGCAGTTCAGCCAGCGGGTCAGCCGTGATGTTGAAGTCCGACACGAAACTGACCTGCGACGGCCAGGCCCGCCGCAGATACAGCAGCGGGTAGAGTTGGATCTTGGCGACCGACTCGAGGACCGAGTCCGCAGCCGTCTTGCCGACGAACCCCTGCTGGCGGCAGGTGAGGTATTCCCGCAGCGTGCGGACGATCATCTCGCGGCCCCGGCCTGCGGTCATCGTCAGCTTGTCGGAGCGGGCGGGCAGGTTCAGCGGGCGGTTCAGCAACGGGTCGGGGTTGGACAGATCCGCCAGGTTGGCCAGCGCCACCGCCGGCGTCCAGTGCGGCTGAATCTGCGGAACCGGCTTCGGCGGCGCGGGCGGCGTCGGGGGCGCGGAGTCCTTCGGCTGGGGGCTTGCCGGCGCCGGCGGCAGTTGGGTCACGGCAGCGAGCGAGCCGTTCCGATCGACGCCGCGAATCCGCTGCCAGCCGGCAGCCAGCGTGACCGCGAACGCGACGGAGACGAGGAATCCCGCGAGCAGGTAGAGCTTGAAGCGACTGAGCGAACTCATCCCGGCCCCTCCGGCACTCATGAACGTTTGATGTCGCGGACGATTATGGCGTTTCCCGGGCGGGGGTCCAGACAAATCCACCGGCGGGGACTGTGAGATGTTGGGGGAAGCACGCGCGGACCTTCGGTCCTGCGGCTAAACGAGAGGCGATCGCTATTGCTTGACCGTTTTGCGCATCGCCACTACTCTGAGTCCATGCCGCGACTGCGACTGATCAATCCGCGAAACCCGCTCAACGGGCTTGTCCAGGGCGACATCGCCCGGCGGGTCACGTTCGGCCGGAAAGCGGTCTTCATGCCGCTGGGGCTGATGGTGGCTGCCGGCGTCGTGCCGGCGGACTGGCAGGTGGAGATCGTCGACGAATGCACGACGGCCCTGCCCCCGCCGCTGCCCGGCGGGGTCGACCTGGTCGGGGTCACCGCGATGACCTGCCAGGCACCGCGGGCCTACGAGATCGCCGACAGCTACCGGGCCGCCGGCGTGCCGGTGATCCTCGGCGGCATCCATCCGTCCGCGCTGCCGGATGAGGCGCTCCAACACGCGACCGCGGTCGGCGTCGGCGAGGCCGAGGGCACGCTGCCGGCGATGCTCCGCGATTTCGCGGCCGGCCGGCTGGGGGGAATCTATCGCCCCTCCGGCCCGGTCGAGATCGCCACGCCGCGGCGGGACCTGCTCATGGCGAAGAACTACTTCGTCAACAACTGCGTCCAGATATCCCGCGGCTGCCCGCACCGATGCCGGTTCTGCACCACGCAGGCAATGTACGGCGGGCGCTACACCGTTCGGCCGATCGAGGCGATCTGCCAGGAGATTCGCGACCTCAAGGCCAAGTGGGTCATCTTCGCCGACGACAACATCATCGGGAACATTCCCTGGTCGCGGAAGCTGTTCGCCGAGCTCGGCAAGATGAAGGTCGGCTGGTCCGGCCAGGCGAGCCTGAACGTCGCCCGCGACGAGGACGTGCTGCGGATGATGAAGGCCAACGGCTGCGGCGGCTTGATCCTCGGCCTGGAAAGCCCCAACCCCGCGTCGCTGGCCGAGGGCAACAAGACCTACATCGACCCAGCCGACTACATCCCGCTGATCCGCCGGATTCAGGCGGCCCGGATCGGCACGTGGGGCTCGTTCCTGTTCGGGTTCGATACGGACACGGTGGAATCGCTGCACGCCTCGGTGAAGTTCGCGCGGCAGGCGAAACTGGGCATCACGTGCTACCCGATCCTGACGCCGTATCCGGGCACGCCGCTGTGGGACAATTACCTGGCTGCGGGCCGAATCCTGACCCGCGACTGGTCGAAGTACAACGGCGCGACCGTGGTGTTCCAGCCGAAACAGATGACCCCGCGGCAACTCGCCAATTGCCAGGTGGCGGCGTTCCGCGAGTTCTACTCGATGGCCAGCATGTGGGAGCGGCTGACGCTGCTGCCGCTCCAGAAGGCGAGCTGGCTGGTGAACATCGCGATCAGCCAGGGCTTCCGGCACTACTACCGTCGGCAGAAGAAGCGGATGCCGGACTTCCGCGAGTCGGCGAACTGGGTATAGACCGCCCCAGCCAAGCTCGGAACATCAGGTTCCGGGAGCACAAGCACTCGGACGCCATTTCCCGCTCTCGCCAGAATGTCTCAGGGCAGTCGCAAAGTCCGTTTTCTTTTGACGCCGGCGCAGCCGGCTTTGGAGTGCGGGGACGAAGGCCCCGCTTTCGGGCGCCGGCAAAAGCGGGGCCTTCGTCCCCGCACTCCAAGGTTCGCCTCCGGCGAACGAAGAACAAGAATCGACTTTGCGATTGCCCTGCAGAATGTCTGAACCGTTCTTGACAGCATCCTCCGGTTGAGACAAAATGTCTATGTGCGAGTGATCAGCCTCAAACCGTTGCGGGAGTTCTGGGAGCGGCATCCTGATGCCCAAGGCCCGTTGCGGTTGTGGTACAAGACTGCGGTGAACGCGGAATGGGACAACCTGCGGGACGCCCGACGGGATTACCCGCATGCCGACGGCGTAAGGACGCGAACCGGCGACACGCTGACGGTCTTCAACATCGGTGGAAACAAGTATCGGCTGATTGCCCGCGTCCGGTTCGACTACAGGCTCGTAAATGTCCGCGCCGTCCTGACCCATGCCGAGTACAGCGCGGGCCGATGGAGAGATTAGCCATGCTCAGAGTCAAACACGCAAATCGCGAACGCCTGCCTCGACGTTTCGCGGAACTCGTGCGCCAGATGCCGCCACAGGCCATCACCGATGACGTTCACTACGCCAACACGCTGGAGATGATCGACCGACTCATGGCCTCGGGCAAGTTGACCCGCGGACAATCGCTCTACCTCGAAACGCTGGTGCAACTCGTGCAGGCGTTCGAGGCCGACCGGCACGCCATCGACACGTCGGACATCAGTGGGATCGACACACTGAAGCACCTGCTGCGCGAGAACGGCATGAACGCATCCGACCTGGCCCGGCTGCTGGGCGTCCACCCTAGCCTCGGCTCGAAAATACTGAACGGCGACCGCTTCCTCACCGTAGACCACCTGCGAAAACTGTCCGATCGCTTCAAGGTAAACCCCCGGCTGTTCATGGATTGAGCAAGAGGACGCTACAGGCCAACGCATACGTGTATTAGTTAGAAGATATCCCTTATAGGAATATACTTGCACGGTGTGTCAACACGGGTTACATTGGCAGCATGGGTCGAGTAAAGTTATCGGGCTATCGGTGCGAGCGGTGCGGACACGAGTGGATGCCGCGAGATAGCGGGCGCCTGCCTACCGTCTGCCCCAAGTGCAAAAGCCCCTACTGGGATCGCCCGCGACGGGATGCTCACTCCAAGGAAAGGGCGGGGCATGCTACACAGTAACCGGAGCGAGTCGGCATTGCTCTTTCCCATTGATCGGAAGCCCCGGAATGGAAAGCGGAAATCCCCCGACGGCATTGCCACCACAGACGTCGTCCTGAGCGCGCACGTGGCCGGCAACGCAGAGGTTTTCGAACAACTAATGGACCTCCATGTTCCAGAGGGGTCAACGGTTGCAGACGTGACTTGGGGGAAGGGTGTCTTCTGGAAGAGCATTGACCCAGGAAGATACAAGCTCCACGCGTCGGACATGAAGACAGGGGTGGACTGTCGCAAACTTCCGTACGGCGATGCCTCGCACGATTGCGTTGTTCTGGACCCCCCTTACATGGAGGGACTCTTTCGGAAATCGAAAGGGAACCTCGCCGGGGCCGGCACGCACGCCGCCTTTCGTGAACATTACTCGAACGGAGAGGAGACATCCGACGGCCCGAAGTATCATGCGGCCGTCCTGGACTTGTACTTCCGCGCTGCCAGAGAAGCCCGTCGTGTCCTTAGGGAAGGCGGCGTATTCATAGTGAAATGCCAGGATGAAGTAAGCGCAAACCGGCAGCATCTTACCCACGTCGAGATCATCAACGAGTGCGCAAAGATGGGCTTCTACGCGAAAGACCTCTTTGTGGTCGTTCGCCAGAACAAGCCCTGCGTGAGTCGAATGCTGCGGCAGGAACACGCCCGCAAGAATCACTCGTACTTCATCGTTTTCGTGAAGATTTCTCCCGGACGATCCTGTCGAGCAAAGACCAGGGCTCCGGCTCGAATGGAGGCTGCAATGGCCAAGTGATTGGCGGGGTCGTCTGAAGCAGATACTTCTGCTGCGACGGCGTGTACTTGGGCGATGTTGAACGCGGAAGGTCGAAGTTGTGAACGAATGCGAATCGCCACTTCTGGCCGAACTCAAACAGGTTCACCGCGAGCAGATCGAATCCGCCGACAACCAGGCAAACCGTTTTCACCTTGTTCCCGTTCGGAAGTGTCTTGATTCCGCTGTCGCTCGCGTCGCACTGAAAACGCCCCGTGTACCCTCCCGGCTCGGTCGGCTTTACGCTGTTCGTCTGAAGGGATTTCACCTCCACGCGAATGTCAAACCCCTTGTAGGCGATGATGTGATCTCCTTTGCTCGCTCGGTCGTGATCGTCAGGCTTCGTCGAACGGTATCCGCCGAAGAAGGTCTCGACAAGCTTACGCTCAGCCAGATACCCAATCAGGATTCCGCGAAGGCTCGCCGACGACTCAATCGCCGACTCCAACTCCGGGACCGTAACCCCAAGACGTTTCAGAAATCCGGGCATGCCGACACTATCGGCACGCCGGCCCGTCGGTGTTGAGGGGTTCCGTGCATTTCCGACGCCCTACGCCTTCAGCTTGCCCGCCTTGATCAGCGAGGTCCGCAGCGCGGTGATGAACTCCGGACCTGTGCCGCAGCAGCCGCCGACGATCGTCGCGCCGGCGTCGACCAGTTCCAGCGCCCGCTGGCCGAACACCTCGGGCTTCATGTTGTAGGTCGTCTTGCCGTTGACCATCTCCGGCATGCCGGCGTTGGCCTTGATCCAGATCGGGCCTTTCCAGACGGCCTTGTATTTCCTGGCCACCAGGATGTAGTTGTCGATGCCGATGCCGCAGTTGGCGCCGATGATCGTCGCGCCAGCCGGGCCTAGCCGCTCCGCCGCCTGCTCCGGCGTGGTTCCCATCATCGTCCGGGTGTGGTCCGGGCCGCTGTCGTAGGTCAGGCTGGCGACGACCGGCAGGCCGGTCGCTGCCGCCGCCCTGGTCGCCAGTTCGATCTCGTCCAGGTCGGTGAACGACTCGACGACGATGCCATCGGCGCCGCCGGCCTTGATGGCGTTGGCCTGCTCGACAAACGCGGCCGACACCTCGTCCGCGGAAATCTCGCCCATCATCATCATCTTGCCGCAGGGGCCCATCGAGGCGAACACGAACGCCTTGCTGCCGGCTGCCTGCTTGCTGATCTGCACGCCGGCGGTGTTGATCGCCGCCGTGCGGGCCGACTCGTTGTGCCGGGCGAGCTGGATTCGCGTCCCGCCGAACGTGTTGGTCAGGATGATGTTGGACCCCGCGTCCACGTAAGCCTTGGCCACCTGCCGCACGGGTTCGGGCTTGTCCAGGTTCCACGGGTCGGGCGCCTGGCCGGGCTGAAGGCCACGTTTCATCAACTGCGTGCCCCAGGCGCCGTCCGAAAGCATGAGCGACTTGCCGGCTAGAAGGTCCGAGAGCTTCGACATGAGGTGTCTCCTGTTGTTAGTCGGAAAGGATGAATTCGTTTCACTGACCACTGACCACTAGCCACTGGTCACTATTATTCGCGTCCAATCTTGCCACGGGCAAGGTCCAGGCCGGTCTTCGTCCGGAACAGGCTGGCCAGGTCCGCGGGCGGCTCTCCCGCCGAGTCCATCACCGTCAGTTGCACGGCGTCCCAGGCCACATTGAATTCCACGCTGCCGCCCTCCAATCCGGTGTGCAGCGCCCAGAGCAACTGGCACACCCGCTCGACCGCGGGCGGCTCGATGCCCGCGTGCTCCAGCGTCTGCCGCGTGCGGCAGGGGTCGCGCTCCTCGCCGGGCCGGCAGAGTTCGCCGTGACTGTGCCGCTCCGCCTCGTTGAACAGCACCGCCGCCTGAACGATGACCGGGTCGCCGCCTTCCGTCGCCAGTATCTTCCGCGCGTGGCCGAGCGCGACCGCCGCCCGCGCCATCGCCGCCGGTTCGAGGTGCATCGCCTTTTCCACCGCCACCGCCAGGCGATCGATCACCGGCACGATCGCCTTGTCGTCCGGCAGTGAGCCGAGGCACTCCTTGGCGTGCTTGCACCACTTGGCGCAGCCGAGGTCGATTCGCGGGTTGCGGACCTCGCGCTTGCACTTCGGGCAAGGCCGGGCCGGCTCGTCCTTGAAGAACTCGATCTCCCCGCCGCACGCGGGGCAGTCGAGCGAGAAGATGTCGCCGGGCTTCCAGAACCGCATATCCTGACCCGGGCAGCGTGGGCGATCCATGAACGACTCCTACAGCAAACCGATGCACACCCGACTCGCCAGCGCCGCCACGTCTTCCGTGTTGAACGCGTGGCGGATCGAGGCGTCGAAGAACACCTCAGCCGTCGGCGGGAACTCCTCGTCACCGCGGCGATAGACCAGCGTAACACCCGCCACACCGACAGCCTGCACGGCCGCACCGACGTCGCCGAGGCCGCACGGGCACCACTGGAACCGTGCCAGGTTGGCCCGCAGGGCCTCCACGTCATTGCCGAACCGCCGGACCAGCGGGACCGTCGTTCGTTCCTGGAACGACGCCCAGTAGAACTGCCCGCCGGGCAGGTCGCGGAACGAAATCAACTGGCCCGCCGGCGCCATCAGCCGGTCGCACAGCAGATAGTGCAGCGCGAGCAGGCGGTCAACGGGTTTGGCAGGCCTCCCCGTGGCGACATTCGTCGCCTCGAACGTGGCCGGCGCGATTCGCACGTCCGCACCGAACAGGCGGATCGTGACGCTCCCGTCCCGCGCGGGCAGGGGCAGTCCGAGCGGCGCACACCGCGCCGCGAGATCGATGCTCCGCAACTGCTCGACTGCGAGCGCGATCGCGTCTTCGATCGCCTTCTGCTTGTTTGTGGGGTTTTGCTGCTCTGAACGTTCCACGCGCGGACCTTCGGTCCTGCGGCTAAACGAGGACGTCTGTTCTCTTCTTTCTTCCTCGCCCCTTCTCCCATTCGCCCCCTCGCCCCCTCGTCTTTCATCTCCCCGTCGCCCCGTCGCCCCGTCCCCCCGTCTCGCCTTGTCCAGTCGCTCCCACACCGTCGCGAACTGCGCCCGGTCCGTGTGCGGCAAGAACAGCGCCCCGGTGTATTGCTCCATGTAGTTCGGCTCGGTGCTCAGGTCCAGGCAGGTCATCCGCGATGCCAGGTCGAGCTGGCGCTGGCGATAGTCCTGGCTGACCGCAATCATGTACGAACCCATCAGCGACGTGTTGCCCAGGTAGTGGAACCGCTCGCGCGCAATGTCCGGCAGCAGGCCGATCGTCGTCGCGTTCTCCAAGTCCAGAAATCGCCCGAACCCGCCGGCAATGTAGACGTTCGCCAGGTCCGCGAACGCCACGCCAACGTGCCTGAGCATCAACGCGCAGGCCGAGTAGATCGCCGCCTTCGCCCGCACGATGTTCTCGATGTCAATCTCGCCGATCGTGATCGGCTGGCCCGTGCCGCTTTCCGCAGCCGTCGCGATGACGTACCGCGCCTTTCGGCCGTCGATCCGCACCGACGCACTCGGGCGGCTGCGGTCGAACTTGCCCGCGGCGTCGATCCAGCCGGTGCGCAGCAGCTTGGCCAGCAGGTCGATCATGCCGCTGCCGCAAATGCCTTTCGGCCGGACGCGCCCGATGGTCGAGTAGCTGGCCACGCCGGTCGCGGGGTCAATGTCGACCTTCTCGATCGCGCCCAGCGCCGCCCTCATGCCGCAGTCGATGCCGCCGCCCTCGAAGGCCGGGCCCGCTGAGCACGCGCAGGTCATCAGGAACTCCGCGTTGCCCAGCACGATCTCGCCGTTGGTCCCGATGTCGATGAACAGGCTGACGCTCTCCGGCTCGCTCGCCAGGCCGGTACACAGCAGGCCGGCCGTGATGTCGCCGCCGACGTAGCTGCCGACCGCCGGCGAGAGGTACAGCCAGGAGTCCGGGGTGATGTCCAGCCCGACCTCCGCCGCGGTCAGGAACGGCAGCGACATGACCGTCGGCGTATAGGGGTCCAGGCGGATGTACTCCGGCGAGAGCCCGAGCAGCAGGTGTGTCATGGTCGTGTTGCCCGACAGCACCGCGTTGCAGATTTCGTGCGGGTCGACGTGATGACTTTCCGCCACCTGCCGCATGAGCCGGTTGATCGTGCCCAGCACGCGGGCCTGCAACTCGCCCAGCCGGTCGGGCCGGCGGGCGTAGTTGATCCGCGACAGCACGTCCAGCCCGCAGGCGATCTGGTCGTTGTAGTCGCTGCGGGTGGCCATGATCTTTCCGGTCGTCAGGTTCACGAGCTGGACCGCGACGGTGGTCGTGCCGATGTCGATCGCCAGCCCGAAGTGCCGCGTCGTCGTGTCGCCGGCTTCCAGGCGGATGACTCGCAGGCGGCCCCTCGAATTCGGAATTCGGAATTCGGAATTCCGAATGGAAGGCCCAGCGCCGCCG
>JAQTVL010000098.1 GCA_028706835.1 Phycisphaerae bacterium
GATGGCGGGCATGCCGGTCACGCCGGCCAAGCCCATGCCGCTGATCGGCTCGCTGAGCGCCAATCCGGCCAGTGTGCTGGCGGGCGCAACGGTCACGCTGACGGCGGCGAATGTGGCGGAATCATCGTGCTCAGCCACCATCAGCAACGTGGCGTTCTACGTCGAAAGCAACGGCGTGCCCGGGTTGCAGATCGGCTCGGACACTCTGATCGGCGGCGGCACACAGAGCGGGGCCGCGTGGTCGCTGCCGGCATCGACGACCGGCCTGACGCCAGGCATGTACACCTACTACGCCGTGGCCACGGACAGCGCGGCGGTCAGCAGCGCCGTCGCCTCGACCACGCTGACGGTCCTCGCGCCCGGGCCGCTGAACGACATGTTCGCGTCGGCCACGGTGATTTCCGGCTCGACGGCGTCGGCGACGGGCACGAACGTCGGCGCGACGAAAGAATCCGGCGAGCCGAACATCGCGGGCAACACGGGCGGCGCAAGCGTGTGGTACAACTGGACCGCGCCGGCCAGCGGGCTGACCTCCCTGACCACCGCGGGCAGCACATTCGACACGCTGCTGGGAGTGTACACGGGCGGCACGGTGTCCGGGCTGGCGCTGGTGGCCAGCAATGATGATGCGTCGTACTACACGCTGACCAGTTCCGTGATGTTCAACGCGGTGGCGGGCGTGACGTATCACATCGCGGTCGACGGCTACAACGCCGCCTCCGGCACGGTGAAGCTGAGCCTGTCGCAGGTGCTCGCGCCGGCCAACGACATGTTCGCCAACGCGACGGCGCTGCCCAGCGGGGCGACGGCCTGGGCCGGGTCGAACGTCGGCGCGACCCGCCAGAGCGGCGAGCCGCTGATCGCCGGCACGCCCGGCGGTGCGTCGGTCTGGTTCACATGGGTCGCCCCGACCAGCGGCGTGGTTCACATGGACACCCACGGCAGCAGCTTCGACACCACGCTGGCCGTCTATACCGGAAGTTCGATTACCGGCCTGACCACGATCGCCGCCAACGACGACGACCCAGCCGGCGGGACGCTGACCAGCGCGTTGACGTTCAACGCGGTCGCGGGCACGGTGTACCACTTCGCCATCGACGGCTACGCCGGGGCGAGCGGAAACATCGTGCTGAACGTACTGTAGGACTCGCAGCGCCTTGCACATTCGTCGCCACTCAATACACTGTCATCGCAACAGTGAAAGGAGCGGCGATGGACCTGAGCGAGAAGTTCAAGCATCGCGTGCTGGAATCCGCCCGCCTGGCTGGCGAGTGGTACACCAACAATCAGAACACCGAAGAGCACCCGTGGGGCGGCATGCACGACTCGGCCGACCTCGGCCGATTCATGTACGAATACTTTCGGGCGACCGGCTGGTGCCGGGCGATGGGGGTGTGGGGCCAGGCAGTCGGCCTCATGGGTCTGATGACGCTGTCCAACAAGACCGGGTGGAGCAAATACCGCAAGGCGGCCATCGCGGCGGGCGAGTACCTCAAGAGCCTTCAGATCGTCAACCCGTCCGACGAGCGGAACCACGGCGGGCTGCGCGAGCACACGCCGCAGACGCCCTGGTCGTATCCGCGCGACGCAGCCACCGGCGGCATGGGGTTCGCCGCGCTGTTCAAGGAGACCGGCAGCGAGGAGTACCTCGAACGGGCCAAGTGGTTCGCCGAGTGGTATCACCGGTTCGGCAGCGACAAGGACGGCTGGCCCTACAGTTTCTTCGACTTCCAGAAGGGCAAGGGCGGCTACACCGGCGGCGAGGTCATTGGCGAGGAGAGCGACGCGGAACGCGAACGCGTGAAGGGCGACTGGCAGGCCGGGGGCGGGCTGGTCTACTGGCAACTGTATAAGCTGACCGGCGAGAAGAAGTGGCTGGGCTACTTCGAGCAGTTGATCGACCCGCTCGTCGGGCTCTACGAGAAGAACGCGAACGCCCCGATCCTGCTCAAGGGGTTCCACGGCGAGGTGGAGATCAGCTACGGCAACGACGACTTTGCGATCATCGCGCTGGTCTGCGCGTATCGGCAGTGGAAGCAGGACCGCGTGCGGAAGGCGCTCCAGCACCACATGCGCCGGCTGTGGTCGATCGCCGCGGACGACGGCAGCTATCCGAGCTTCGCCGGCACGTTCGTGTGCAATCTGAACAACTGCGAATACCTCCAACTCTGCCGCGAGGCCGGGCTCGACGAGGACCTCCCGGCCCTGGAGGCGCGGATCGTCAAGAGCACAGAGTTCGGCCTGTCACTCCAGGAGACGCTGTCGGAGAACCCGCGGATGTACGGCGGCTTCTACGGGCAAAGCCAGTTCGGCGTTTCGCGCGACCGCATCCACCACCGCGACGCGGGCTATAGCCTGATCCTGCACCTGCGCCTGGCGGAGAACGGCGTGGCGGGGCCGGCGAACCCGTACTACTCGGCGTGGGGGTGGGAGAAGTAGGAATTCGGAATGTGGAATTCGGAATGCGGAATGAACAAAGAAGGCGCCGCGCGGGGTTCGCCCGCGCGACGCCTTTTCTTATTCCGAATTCCGAATTGCGTTACCGCCTTTGCCCCGGCGAGGCCCGCATCTTGCCTGAGTCGCGCGTGCCGTGGCCCTTCTCCTTGAGCACCTTCTCCGCCTTCTTCATGTCGGCCACTTTGAAAACGCACACGGTCTTGCCGCCCGGCGAGCCGCTGGTCACGTAGGCGTAGTTGACGTTGATGTGCTCCTTGGCCAGTTTCTCCGCCACCGACGCCAGCGCGCCGGATTCGTTGCTCATCTCGATGCACAGCACATCGGTCTTGGTCAGCGGCAGGTTCAGCCCAGCCAGCACCTTTTCGCTCCGGGCGCCGTCCTCGACGACCATGCGGAGCACGCCGTGCTCGCTGGAGTCGACCAGCGTCATCGCCTTGATGTTGACATGATTGTCGGCCAGCGTCCGGCAGATGTTGGCCAGCACGCCGGGCTTGTTCACCAGAAACAGCGAGTACTGCGTTCGGATTTCCATGGGGTCCTTTCGTGTGAGAAACGTCGGATACGCGGACCTTCCCGGCTCGTTTCACTCGCACGGGACAGGTCGGTCCTGCGGCCAAACGATGGGCAGTCAGGGCTCGACCTATGGGTTCAGGATGATCAGGCCGCCCTGGACGTTGCCCTGCTGGATGATCACGCCGTTCAAGGGATCGCCCACGCCGAAGTTGCCCGCCTTGGCGGCGACATCCTGCGGGTCGAACCGCGTCCGCCAGAAGTCCAGAAACTGGTTCTCCCATTCCACCGGCGTGTCGTCGGGCACCCGCGCCTTGGAGCGGTTGCCCAGCGTCACCGTCACCTCTTTCTTCTTATCGTCCCGCACGACGGTCAACTTCACACGATCTCCGGGTTTCAGCTTGCGAACCTGGTCGGCGAACGCCTCGCCGACTTCCTGCCGAATCGGCTGGCCGTTCAGCGCGATGATCGCGTCGTCGATCTTGATATCCGCCTTGGCCGCCGGCGAGTCCGGCATGATGCCGTTGACCTCGACGCGGACGATCTGCCGGCCCTGGGCGTCGACCGCGAACGACTGGATGTGCGTGATGCCGATGAAGCCCTCGGGCATCAGCCCGGCCCGCTTGCCGGCGACGAAGATATTGTAGGCGATCACGCGCAGCCGCATCCGCGCCTCGGGGGCGGCGACTGATTTGTAGACCGGGATCAGCCGATCGATCTGTGCGAAATCCAGACGCGACAGTTCCACCGTGGCGGCTTCGCGGACCTTGTAGGAACGATGATTCAACTGCGTCGCCAGCGAGCGGATTTGCTCGTCGGAGAGGTTCGCGCGATCCTCCGGCTGCGAGGCGGTCACATCCGCCGTTGCCGCCACCGTCAGCCAGAGCCACACCAGCATGTGTCCAAGGACCGTCATGTCAACCTATTGTAGTTCGCCACGCTCCGCCCATACAAACAAAACGGGCCGGCACGTGTCAAATTGCATGGCCCGGCAACTGAAGGATGCCTTGGCGCCCGCGACCCGCCTCACCCCCGCCCATGTTTCGCGTAGTAGTCAAACCCCTCGAACAACGCGGCCAGGTTCGCACGCGGCACGCCGGGGGCGATCGAACTGCTGCCGCCCATGAAGAACCCGACCGGCGGGGCGTGCTTGACCAGCCATTTGATCTCGTCGCGAACCTGCTGCGGCGTGCCGTGCGGCAGCGTCCGCGTCACCGACACGCCGCCCCAAATCGTCAGCCGATTGCCCTCGCGGTCGGTCATCCGGCATATCTTTTCGTAATCCATGCCGTCTTCGTACTGGAACCCCTGGAACCCACTCACCCCACACTCGATCAGACGCGGGACCATCGCCATCAGGTTCCCGTCGCAGTGCCAGATCAGCCTGACGCCCGCGTCCAGCAGCGGCTGGATCGACCGGGCGAACTGGGGAAGCCAGATGCGGTCCAGCGTCTCGGGCCGCACCAGCGTGCCCCGGCTGTCGGCCATGTCGTGGTCGAGGCGTTTCAGTTTCGGCAGGTCGCCCTCGATGAACGCCCGGGCGCTGGCGCGGTTGGCGATGACGGCCATGTCAGCCTGGAGCTCGAAATCCCTGGCCATCACGTCCGGGTAGAGGGCGTAGGCGCAGAAGTAGTTCACGTAGCCATACGTGCCATAGCGAAAGGCCGGGAACGCGCCCATGCCGTCGTAGGGCACCTTGAGGAAGTTCGGCCCGACGAACGCCTGCACCTCGCGCTCCTTGGCGATGCGGTCGGCGACCGCCTTGTCCGCGTCGAACGTTGCCATCCGCTTTCGGAGGGCCGGCCAGACGAACCGCTCCAGGTGCTCGCAGACGGCCTCGGGCGAGTCGATCTTCATGCCGTCGCAGACAATGTCCTCGGCGCCGGTGGTGGCGCTGCGCTGGGCGTGGTCGAAGCCTTTCGCCTTCATCGACAGCGGGTTGGTCGGAATCCACTGGTCGACGAAGTGGCCGCCGTGGGCCTTCTGGAAGTCGAGGTAGACCCGCTCCGGGTCGCGCTCGTAGCTGCCGGGGGCATGGCCGGAGAAGTGATCCAGCTCGCTGAACTCCATCACGTTAAGCAACCAGTGCGGCACGCCGCGCGTGGGCTTCATCTCGATGGTGTCGATGGCCATTTGCGCGTTCGGGCCCCAGGCGAATTCGCCGTGGTACGGCATTGATGTCTCCTCTCAGAAACGTCGATCTTTCGACCACCGCTCCGCGTCGCGCAGCAACTGCCGGGCCTCGCCCTCGGTCTTGCACGACGTGGCAATGAACAACCCGCGGGCAGACAGTTCCGCCAGCGCCGCCTCCACCTCGTTGGCCGGGATGGAGATGTGCAGGTTCTTGCCCGCCCGCTGCACTTTCTTGAGCACGTCCATCCAGTGCAGCGGCGATGGCTTGCCGGCGCCAGGCAGAATCTGGAGGGCCTGGAGTTTCGGCTTACCGGGCGGGGCGGCGAACGGAATCTCGCACAGCATGTCCACGTGGGCGAAGTTGCCGATGCCGTCGACGTGGTGGACCGCGTAATCCAGGTACGCCAACTGCCGCTCCAGCGCGGACAGAAAGATCGTTCGAAAGTGCGCCGGCGAGATCATGTACGCAAAGTCGTTCTGCGTCGCGTAGAACCGGCCCGGCGCCCACAGCGGATACCAACCGGCAGAGCCGCCGTTGGCTTCGTGCAGCCGGCCGTAGTAGAGGCTGTGCAGCTCGATCCACTGCTCCATCAGGTAGAGTTCCGCCCGGCGGACTTCGTCGGGGCGATCGATCAGGTCGTAGAGCAGCCGATCGCTGCCGCGCAGCCAAGCCAGCGTATCGCCGACCCCGCCGAACGCGCCGGTTGCGACGATCGCCCTGCCCTTCGATTCAGCCAGGCCGCGAGCAAGCAGTTGCAGCTGGAACTGGTAGTAGCGGCAGGACTCGTCGATCTTCAAGGTCGAGCAATCGAGCGACTCGCCCGCGAGCGCCGGGTGCGTGTTCACCCAGCCGGTGCCGAAGTCCAGATCAACCGAACAGCCCATGTAGCACGGATGACTGGTATGCCCGGGATATCCGCCGCTCCAGATCGGGAACGCCTCGCCGCCGTAGAACGTCCGCGACATCGACCACCGATTCAGCGCGGCGATGTAGTCCAGGTCCATCCACCGCTGCTCGGGCGTCGGCGGACGGACCGGTTCGGCCAGGTCCTCCAGCGGCTTCTCCCGCGGCGCCGTCACCCACAGGCCACATCGGCCGATGTTCTCGTGCGCCCACCACGCGCGGTAGCGATCCGCCGTTGCGTCCCAGTCGGACTTGTAGAACAGGGGCATCGGGGTTTCCTTCGGTGTTCGATGAAGCCCAGGCATCGCAATGCCTGGGCTTTGGGGGGCGTGTCACGCGCCCGTCCAACCCAGTTCCTTGCAGAGCGTCTGCCACCGCCCGGGCATGTCGTCCGAGTACATCAACGGGACCAGCCCAACGTTCAGATACGCCTTGACGGCCGGCATCCGGAAATCGTCGGTCAGCAGGTAGATGCGTCGATAACCCGCCGCGATGAGCCGGCTAACGGCCGCCGCAGTCACCGCGACGCCGAGGCCCTTGCCCTTGTGGTCCGGGTCCGCGGCGATCCAGCCGACCTCGCCGCCGCCGGGGTGCAGCGGGCGCGGGCGGTGCGTCGCCATCGACGTGGCCACGAGCTTGCCCGTCGGCTGGTGAACGACCACGAAGAACCCGCCGGGCAGGATGTGGCTTTGCCACTGCTCGATCTTCGCGTGATCCCATGGCCCGCCGAGTTGCACTTTGTGCATCAGGTCGACGTAGCCGGCCTCGTCGCCCGGCTGATACTGGCGCATCGCGTAGCCTGCGGGCAGCCGAACAGCCGGCGGACGATCCAGGCGATCCTCCGGCCAGACCATGTTCAACTGTCCCAGCGCGCGCTCGCCGATCCATGTTCGCGAGTCGGGCACGTCCATCCACCGCGATTCGGCCAGGATCGACTGCTGGCTGATCAGCCCGGGCAGCGTCATGTCCATCGCCTCGTGGATGCCGACCGGGGCCGGTCGCGTGCCGAGGATCGCGTCGACGAAGTCGAGCACCTCAAAGTAGTCGCCGCCGCCATGGCCGGCCTTCGACGCCCGCTCAAAGTGCGTCCGCCAGAACTCCGGCAGGAACTCGCCCTCGAGTTCCTTCAGGTCGGTCCAGGCGTCCTTGCCGCCGTTTCGCGACTTCAGCCAGACGCGATTGGCTTCGCCCTTGGCCCGCGCGGACTCGTAGCAGCCGTCGGTCCCCTGAAGCTGGTAATTGGTCATCGCGTGCGGGCGGTCGGAGAGCATGTCGACGCGGATCTTGACCAGGCCGCCGCTGCGCATCCGGCAGAGCGCGACAACCGAGTCTTCGTTCTCGTACTCGTGGCCGCGCGGGTCGCGGTGGTGATGGCCGCTGCCGGCACAACTGACGGACACCACGCGATCGCCGTGCATCCACTGGAGGATCGGGCCGAGGCTGTGGGTCGGGTAGGTCAGCCCGTCGATGCCCGTCTGCCACTTCCGCCGCCAGACCGTCTTCTCGTTGAGTTCCTTGAGTTCGTGAATGTATTCGCCCTCGGCGTAGTACGGCTGGCCGAACAGCCCCCGCCGGGCCATCTCGCGGACCAGCACGTTGGGGCGTGTATAGGTGTAGTTCTCAGCCATCATGTAGACGGCCTTGCTCACCTGGCAGGCGGCGACAAGCTGGCGGCACTCGTCGATCGAGACGCCGGCGGGCACTTCCGACAGGACGTGAACGTTCCGCTGGAGCGCGGCGATGGCCTGCGGCACGTGGAACTGCATCGGCGTGCCGATGATGACCGCGTCCAGTTCGCTCTTTTCGAGCATGGTCTCGAAGTCGGCGTATTTCTCGGCGGCCCCCAAGCGGGCCGCCGCCTCGTCGAGCCCCTCAACGTAGGTGTCGCAGACGGCGTGGACGCGAACCATGTCCAGGGCATCGCAGGCCGACTTGAAGCTCTTGCCCCGGCCGCACGCGCCCACGATGCCGATGTTCAGCGTGCCCAGTGCGCTCATTGTGTCTCCAGTTACCCTTTGGGGATGCACGCCTCCGCCCCCACGTTCGCGGGTCTCTGTATACAATGCCGGCGGGGCCTTGGCAATACCGCGAAAAAAAGCGGCGGAGAACCGCTTGACACGCCCTGCCCCTGCCGCTACATTCAGAGTGTCACGCTCACCGATGTTGCATATCCATCATCGGATGAAGGAATTTCCTGATCGGCCAGTCTAAGTGTTTCGCCCCTCGGGGTCCCCGGTTCTAAAGGGGCTGAATCAACTGGTCGATGGAATCTTGACGTAATCGCGCGGGATGCCCAGACTGGCAGCCACATAAGCCGACGTTCATGAAGTTTCCCGGGTGCTTGCAGGGAAAAGCAGCCCGCGCGAGGCCTTCGGTTCCGAGGCCGGTCCAAAGTCCGTAATGCGCTGTAGTTGCCACCGACAGTCAACCCTTTGGCCGTTCCCGCCCGCCCGTCACAGAAGTTTCGATTGTGATCGGTTCGGCGGCCATCGGCTTAGCCCGACGTAATCGGTGCATCCGAGTTCAATGCCAGACAACACACTGTACATCATCGATGCCCACGCCCACATCTATGCGTGCTACTACGCAATCCGGGCGTTGAGCAGCCCAGCCGGCGAACCGACCAACGCGGTGTACGGCTTTACCAGCACGCTGCTGGCCCTGCTGCGCGACCGGGGGCCCGATAAGCTGGTCGTGGTGTTCGACCCGCCGGACGGCGGGCTGTTCCGTAAGGAGCTTTACCCCGACTACAAGGCCACCCGCCAGCCCATGCCCGCGGACCTGCCCGGGCAGATCAAGCGAATCCATCAGGTGCTTGACGCGATGGGCATCGCGACGCTGACGATACCCACCTTCGAGGCGGACGACGTGATTGCGTCGCTGGCCCGCAAGGCGGCCGCCGCCGACCACGAGGTCTTCATCTGCTCCAAGGACAAGGACCTCGAACAGATCCTGAACGACCGCGTCCGGATGTATGACGCCCGCAACGGCGAGGTCATCGATCCCGCCAGGCTGCTGGCCGAGAAGGGCTATCGCCCCGACCAGGCAGCCGACATCCAGGCCCTCACCGGCGACGCGGTGGACAACGTCCCCGGCGTGCCGGGCGTCGGGCCGAAAACCGCCGCCAAGCTGCTGGCCGAGATGAACACACTGGACAACCTGCTGGCGAACCTCGACAAGCTCAAGCCGAACATGGCGGCGAAACTGCGCGAGAGCCTGCCGGCCATCGAACTGTCGCGCAAGCTCGTTAGGCTGCGCGAGGACCTGGAGCTGCCGATCGACCTGGATTCGCTCGGCACGATCCACCCGGATTCCGCGCGGATGGTCCCGCTGTTCGCCGAACTGGGCTTCAACAAGTTCCTCGACCAGATGGCGTCGGCCGAGCAGAAGGACGCCGGCACGAAGGCTCGCGGCCTGACCACCGCGGAAGACTGTCGCTACGTCTGCGTTGACACGCCGGAGAAACTGGCGGCCCTGGCAGCCGACCTGGGCCGGCAGAAGCTCTTCGCGTTCGACACCGAGACGACCAGCCTGGACTCCCTGCACTGCGAAGTCGTCGGCTTGAGCATCGCGTGGGAAGACTGCGTCGCCTACTACGTGCCGGTGCAGAGCCCGAAGGGCGGCGGCCATGGCCTACCGATGGAACTGGTCGCCCGCACGCTGAATCCCATCATGTCCGACCCGAAGATCGCCAAGGTCGGCCATCACATGAAATTCGATTTCGAGTCCGCAAGCTGCGCCGGCCTGCACGTGGCCAACCTCGCGTTCGACACCATGATCGCCAGCTACCTACTCGACCCGGAGCGGCTGGACCACAAGCTCGACTCGCTGGCCGACGCCGAGCTCGGCCACAAGACCATCCCGATCACCGACCTGATCGGCAGGGGCCGCGACCAGATCAACATGCGGGACGTCCCGCTGGAGCGCATCAGCGTCTACGCCGCCGAGGACGCCGACGTCACCTGGCGGCTCTACAACGTGCTCAAGCCCCGGCTGGCGCAGTTCGGGCTGGACAAGTTGATGGCGGACGTCGAGATGCCGCTGGTCGAGGTGCTGGCTGAGATGGAGCGGCTGGGCGTCGCGCTCGACGTGCCGCTGCTGGAGAAGATGAGTGAGCAGATGGCGACGCAGGCGGAGGCCCTGACGAAGAAGATTTACGAGGCCGCCGGCTGGCAGTTCAACATCGACTCGACGCAGCAACTGGCCGAACTGTTGTTCACGCGGCTGAAGCTCGGGGAGGTCAAGAAGACCCGCGGCGGCAGCAGCTCGACGGATGTCGAGGTGCTCGAGTCGCTGGCTGAGAGGCACCCGGTGCCCCGGCTGGTGCTCGAATACCGCCAACTCGTCAAGCTCAAGGGCACCTATGTCGACGCCCTGCCCCGGATGATCTGCCCTGCCACGGGGCGCGTCCACCCGACGTTCACGCAGACGCGGACCGCAACCGGCCGGCTGGCCTGCCAGGATCCGAACCTCCAGAACATCCCGATCCGCACGGAGATCGGCCGAAAGATTCGCCAGGCGTTCGTGCCCGGCGCGCCGGATTCGGTGATGC
>JAQTVL010000099.1 GCA_028706835.1 Phycisphaerae bacterium
GGGGTTGGCCGGATCGTTGCCCCGCGCCGAAGGTGGACGTGAAAAGCGGGGCCTTCGTCCCCGCACTCCAAAGGCCCCGGCTTGCCGGGGCGAAGGGGAGGCGCGATTAAGCGCTCAGTCGCATAGGACGTGACGCAGGATCGCGCCGAGGACCTGCTCGGAGGCGGGCACGTCGAAGCCCGCGATGCCCACATGCCGCAGGCCCGCAAGGCCGGCGGTCAGGTCAAACGGGAACAGGATCACCCTCCCCTTGCCGGCGGTGGCCGTCCGGCACTCCATTGGGCGATTGGCGCGTGGCAGGGTGAACCGGCCGCGATACCAGACTTTGCCGCTCGGGTCCATCGGCGCGGCCCGCAGGAATTCCGGGACGTTCGTCTGCAACGGCCCGAACATCTCCGTCAGCACGGCCTGGGCGCTCTCGGCGAACTCGGCCCGGCCGGCTGCGGCGTCGACGATCAGCAGGCCGCCGGCTGCCACGTATCGCTTAAGGTTTGCCCGCTGCCGAACCGTCAGTTGCAGGGCCCGCGTGCCGGTCAGGTGAACCAGCGGCACGTCGGCTGGGCGAACCGGCTTGGCGAAGTCCAGTGCCTTGGTGTCGACGGCCACTCTATGGGTGCTACGCATCCGGCGGTCGGCCCGCGACCACGCGCCCGGCTCGGGGTCCCACTGCGTCGTGGCGACGCCCCACTTCAACCGCCCGACGGTGACGCGGGCGACCGCGTCCCGGCCGACGATCGGCGGTTGGTAGGAGAACGCTGACCCTCGCCCGGTCGCGTACATCATTGCGCTGCCTGCCAATTCAAAATCGCCCCGGTTGGTCGCGATCTGGCTCTGGTTCCAACTGCGACTGAGATCCCGACCTGACAGCAGCACCAACGTTCTCACGTCGGTATCCAGCGATTCGATCTTGGCCAACCCGCCACGATTACGCGAACTACCCAACTGGAACTGAATGTTGGCCAGCGGACGCTCCGCCGTCATCGGCTTGAAACTCAGTTCCGGGAAGAGTTCAGCCATCAACCCACGGATCGACGCCAGGAATGCCGCGTTGCCGTCGGTCGCGTTGGCCACGATCAGGCCACCGCGGAGCACATACTCCTTGAGCGTCGCCTTCTGCGCGGGGGTGAATTGGAGCGGCTTTCGCCCGTTGACCAGCAGCAACGGCGTCTCGGCCAACGCCTCGGGTGGGGCGTCGATCGAGACCTGCTGCCAGGCGTAGGAAGTCGAGTAGACTCTGCCGAGCCAGTCCGTCAGCCTGGCGGCATTCAACGGCCAATCGTCGGACTCCCCGGCTGATCCGTACATCAATCGGCCAATGACCAGCGGTGCTCGCATCGACGCGAGCGTTTCCATCGCGACCGCGGTCTCGATGGTCGGTCCCCTCCACGGGCCCACCCACTCGAACGCGCCATCCGGCCTGCGGCCCAGCCGCAAGGTCTGCTCGCGGCAGATCGCCCGCCAATCGTGCCGCCCGAAGTATTTCATGCCGCTGGCCTGGCCCAACTGGTGGGCGAAGCGCAGGTTCATGACGGGCCAGCGCATCGGGCAGCCGGCCAACGTCTTCGCCCCAGGGTCGAAGTGCCTGTCCAACCACTCGAACCCGCGCGACACCGCGTTGGCCAATTCCTTGCTCGGGTGGCCGTAGGTATTCCCGTCACCGGTGTAGTATTGCTCCCAGATCGTAAACAGCGCCGCCAGGGTTTCCGCCTGCTCAGATCGGCCAGCAAGCTGGACCGACAGCGGCCAGCCGCCGTCCTTGTTCTGGGCATCGAGCAGCGCACCCATCGTCAGCATCCAATACTTCGCCGGCAACGCCACGCCCATGCGGGCAAGGGCGCCCATGCCCACGACCGCCTCCGCGGTCGCAAGCACCTCGCCCGCCCCCGGCGCGTCGTTATCCTTGGCATTGGCCCGGATGACCTCCGGGTAGGTCCCGTCCTTTCGGATCGCGTTCAGCAGCCACGTCTTCGTGTCGGCCAGCCGCTTCCGGTCGGCCAAATGGCCCATCCACCCGGACTGCGTTTGGGCTCGCAGGGCGTGGAAGAAGACGTTGGGCGACTGGAAGTTGTCGAGCCAGTCAGTCGCCTTCTTGATGCGCGAGTCCTGGGGATTTTCCCGCGCCGCCAGCAGCGCGTCGAGCGTCAGGGCCGTACGGATGCCGCCGTCGGGCGGACGGGCTTCGTCAGCGGTTTCCCAGCTTCCGTTCGGCTGCTGCCGGACGAGGAGGGCCTGCACGGCTGCGCCGATGGCCTGATCGGCCACGTACTCAGTCGGCTGTGTCGTTCGCGTTTGCCATGTTGCGAGCTTAGGTGAATGCGGCTGCGGCGGCTGGGCGCAGCCGAACGCGACGCCGACGGCGATCAGTGCCACGATGAGCGAGCCGATGCGGCTGGGCATGTTGACCCCCGAGCAAGGAACCCAGGGCCAGTATACCGCGAAAGTGGCGGTCCGGGGCAAGAGGAATGGAGGGGAAACAAGGCATCTGTCCCTGATTGTGCGGTCTTCGCCCGCGCAGCGGGCTTTGGAGTGCGCGGGACGAAGGCCCCGCTTTCGCCCGCAGCGCCGACGATGGGGTGCGATCCAAATCGCGGGACAGATACCTCATTTCCCCGCCGGCCTTCGCGTGACGGGTGCTGTGCGGAACTCGTCCGGTGTTCCGTGCGTTTCGTCGCCGCCCAAAGCGGGGCCTTCGTCCCACGCACTCCAAAAGCAGGCTGCGCCTGCGGAAGATGAGGGCGCTGGCAGCAGAAGGGGCTGCGGGACGGGGGAGCGCGCACCCGGAACCTATGGTTCCGGGCTTGGCCGGGGGTGGAAGGGGGGACAGGCACGCTCAGGAAGAAAGCCTCCACGAATTCTTCGTCGTTTGTGGAGTGCGGTAGCGAAGCTACCGCTTTGCGGAGCAATCACGCCATCTGCACCGACCCAAAGCGGGAGCTGCGCTCCCGCACTCCACAAAAAGGCGGACGTGGGATGCTCCCACCACGTCTTGCCGCACCCGTTCCGTCTGCCCTGAGTTTGCCTGCCTTGAGCTTGTCGAAGCGGTCGAATGGGACGGGTCCGGTCATCGCCCGCGCAGCGGGCTTTGGAGTGCGCGGGACGAAGGCCCCGCTTTCGCTTACTGACGCGAGCAGTGAATGCGACAAACGGCGCCGAACAGCACGCGGGAGGCAGGGGGTTGGCCGGATCGTTGCCCCGCGCCGAAGGTGGACGTGAAAAGCGGGGCCTTCGTCCCACGCACTCCAAAAGCGGGCTGCGCCCGCGAAGATGAAGGGGGCTGGCCGCAGAAGGGGCTGCGAGTCAACGACCTCATCCATCGTTTCGAATTCGCCCCTTGCTCCGATAATTTCCGCGTTTTTCGGGCGGGTCGCGGACACGAACGATTCGCCGGTTTTCGTCCTTAAGTAGGGGTCCGGCTTGTCCGAAACACTGGTGGAGACCTTTGCCTGTAACGGGCTTGTGCCCGTGCCCTAGACCTGGAGGGGTCCTGCATGGTCAGCAATCGCATCGATCCGTTGCAGTTCAAGAACCAGCCGGCGGCTGAGCCGGAGGTGCAGGCTGATATCCTCGTCGTCGATGACGACCTGGACCTGGCCGACTTCCTCGGGCGGCGGGCGCTGGAGTATTTCGACAAGGCGGTGCTGCTGGCGGGGTCGCTGGAAGAGGCGAATGCGGCGCTGGACGACCACAAGCCGAAAATCGTGCTGGTCGACATGCTGCTGCCCGACGGCGACGGGACGGACCTGCTGCTGCGGCTGCAACGCGACGACGTGCCGGCGGTGGCGGTGGTGACCGGGGCGCCCAGCCTGTATCGGGCGACGGTGGCGATGCACGCCCGGGCGGTGGACTTTATCACCAAGCCGTTCACCGAGGAGCAGGTGACCGGGGCGTTCGAGCGGCTGGCCCGGCGGCTGGCGGAGCACGAAGAGGTCGAACGGCTCCGGCTGCACGCGGCGGTGGCGGACGAGGCGAACCAGCAACTGCGGATGAAGGTCGATATCCTGTGCAAGGACCTGGTACACGGGTATCAGACGCTGGTGACGCGGATGGCGGGGAACTGAGGAGGAACGGGGGTCAGGGGGCGGGGACTGGACAGGACGCGGGGGACACGGGTGGAACCGATGCCCAGGGATCGCAATCCCTGGGCTTTTTCTTTTTTTTGTCCGACCCCCGAACCCCTGCCCCCGACCTCCGAACCCCGACCCCCGATCCCTTCTCATTCATCAATAATTGACGGCGGGATATGATTCCCTATAATCGGGGGCGACACGGATGTCCTGTACGCTGCCTTCGGAAAGGCGACGCGCCATGACCCCACTCCGATTCGCGACTCTGGCTGCTGCGTGCCTGATCGGCTTGCTGCCGGCTTGCGACCGCCATGACGTCGATATCGACGCGGTGACCGAGATCTACCGCCATCGCATCGCGCAGATGCCCAAGACGGTGCAGCCGCGGCTGGCCCGGCCCACGCGGGCGGGCACGACGCAGATGGACACGAGCCAGCCTGACGCGATGACGCAGGCGGCGATGGGGGAGCGCAAGGCGGGGTCGATCATGCGGCTGAGCTTGCAGGAGACGCTGCGGCGGGCGCTGGCGAACAGCCTGGATATCAAGGTGGAAAGCTACTCGCCGGGGATCGCGGCGCAGGACGTGATCGCGGCGGAGGCGGCGTTCGACGCGGTGATCTTCGCGGACGGGCAGTTCTCGAAGCTGGACTCGGGGAGCAACAGCACGATCGCGGGGATGACCGGGGAGAGCGAGTCCCGCAACGGGGACTTCGGGTTCAAGAAGACGATGGCGACGGGGGGGCAGTTCTCGGCGACGTACAAGGCGAACCGGCTTTGGGCGGAGCAGCCGCTCCAGCGGTTCAACCCGCACTACGAGAACGACGCGACGCTGCAATTGACGCAGCCGCTGCTGAAGAACGCCGGGGTGGATGTGAACCGGGCTCAAATTCGAGTAAACGCGAATAAACGCGAGGCGGCACAGTATGGCTTCCGCAAGAAGGTGATCGACACGCTGGCCCAGGTCGAACAGGGGTATTGGCAGCTCTTCCTTGCGCGGCAATCGCTGGCGTTGGGGCAAGAGCTGCTGGCCCGCACCGAAATGACCCATGCCCGCGTCGTGGAGCGGCTGCAATGGGACGCATTGCCGGTAAACGTGAGCCAGGCGGCGTCGGCAGTGGCCTCGCGGCGGGCAAACGTGATTCGGCTGGCGGCGGACGTTCGAGACGCGGAGGATCAGCTCAAGAACCTGTTGAACGATCCGGCGTTGCCGCTGACCACCGACATCGCGCTGATCCCGGTTGATGAGCCGGTAACCGAGGAGCTGGCAGCCGATCCGCAGCGCGAACTGTGGACGGCATTGGAGAATCGCCCGGAATTGTTCGAGGCCAGACTAAACGTAGCCAATGCCAACATCGCCCGTGGCGTGGCTAGGAACCAGCAGTTGCCAAAGCTGGATATGTTCCTCCAATGGAACCTGAACGGGCTGCGAGAGAACTTCCCCGAGACCAACGAGCAGATACTCCACGGCGACTTGCAGGATTACGTCGTGGGCGTGTCGTTCGAGTTCCCGATCGGCAACCGCGCGGCCAACGCGAACTATCGCAAGAGCTCACTCCAAGTAGATCAGGCGGTTACGTCGTATCACAAGGCCGTCAGCGATGTAATGCTCCAAATCCAGGTGGCTTTGCGCGACGTTCAGACCAGTTATCGCGAGATCGTCTCCAACCGCGACGCGGTTCGGGCCGCCACAGAGAACCTGTCCGCCCTTATCGCACGGCGAGTCGGCATGACGCCCGAGTATCTCAACCTCGAGCTCCAGACGCAGGAGACCCAGGCCAACGCCCGCCGGGCCTTGCTCGGCGCCATCGCCAACTACAACATCGCCATCGTCAAGCTCGAACAGGCCAAGGGCACCCTGCTCCAGTATGATCGCGTCGAGCTCGCCGCCGAGCCATGATTCGCCGCCGCCGTCCGCCCCGCCCTGACGTGCCTCGTCGATCCCTGCCCGCCTGACGCCTCGCTGCGAATCTGTTTGCAAAACCGACGCCGATGACTAGAATCGCCTTGACTATAGGGTGCGTAGTTACAAAACGCTCCCCGGCTACACCGGGGTTCTTGTTTGTACAGGTTCCAGGCCGTTAGTAAGGGCAACCACTCATGTCGCGCGCTGTTCGGTCGCTGTCCGTGGTCCTGCTGGCGTTGTCTTTGGCCGGCTGCGGCGTGCCGGCGGAGAAAGGCCCAGCCGACTCCTTCGGCATCGACTTCTCCATGCCGCCAGGCTCCCAAGTCGACGGCGCCATCGTGTTCCTCGTCGACGGGCTCAACCCCGATGTCTTCGGCCAGTTGCTCGACAAGGGCGAATTGCCCGCCATCAAAAAGTATTTCGTCGACCGCGGCCTGTTCGTCCCGCGGGCGGCGTCCAACATTCCCTGCATCACCATGTCCTGCCTGACGAGCATCGTCACCGGCCAGTTCCCGGGCCACCATGGCCTGATCGCCCCCAAGTGGTTCGACCGCAACCGCCTGCTGTTCTGCAACTACGAGACGCTCGCCAACAAAAACGACCTCGACCGCGGCTACCACGCGGCCAACCTGTTCGAGCAGTTCCCCGACCGGCTGACGTTCTCCCTGTTCTTCCAGCCCCACCGCGGGGCCACGTGGTTCTTCGAGAACCGCCTGTCGGCCGGCCCCGCCATGGCGTTCTCGATGTACGGCCTGATCGACCGCGTGGCGATGTATCGCTTCAACCAGGTCATGGACGTCGCCCGCCGGACGCATCAGTTCCCGGCCGTCAGCGTCGTCTACCTGCTCTCGCCGAACTTCACCGCCTACGATTTCGGGTTCAATTCGCCGGACTACCGCGGGTCGATCCGTCAGGCCGACCGCCGGATCGGCAGAATCCTCGGCGATGTCCAGCGGGCCGGGCTGCTCGACAAGCTCGTCATCGCCATGATCAGCGACCACGGCCACGCCGACACGCCAAACCACCCGGCGGTCGATCGCTGGCTGAACGACGACGTTGGCCTGAACATTCTCTCCGGCGAGCCGGACGACGAAGACTCGCCGTTCGAGACGCGCCTGGCCAAGTATGAACGAGTAGCCGGCGTGACCTACAACGGCGGCGACCGCTATTGGACGGTGTATCTCCGCCGCCCGATCCGCAACGACGGCAAGCTCGTGCGGATGGCCGCCTGGGTCGAGCGCCCGACCGCCGACGACCTGCACCGCTACCCGGTGCGGCGAGGCGGGGATGTGGACCTGCCGGCCAAGCTGCTGGAGCAGAAGAGCATCGAGGCGGTCGCTTACCGTGCCGCCGAGGACGCAGTTCATGTTCTATTCAGGTCCGGTGAGGTTGAATTCCGACGACTGCCCGCCTCCGCCGGGGCTCCACCCGCCGATCGGCCGATCCGCTATCGGCTGGTCGCCGGCACGCATCCGCCGGAATGGGCAGGCCGATTGCCCGCGGACGTGCTCGCGGGCAAGCCGCTCACCGGGCGGCAATGGCTGGATGCGACGCACGCGACGGAGTTCCCCGATCTGCCCGAGCAGATTCTGGCGCACTTCGACGGCAAACTCGCTGGCGACGTCGTGGTGTTCCCCACCCCGGGTTGGGACATCGACGGCTGGCGCAAGGCGGGCCACGGCGGAATCCATGCCAACGAGATGCTGGCCCCGATGGTGCTCGCCGGGCCGGGCGTTCCGCACAACAGACTTGGCGCTGCGCGCAGCGTCGATATGATGCCAACTCTGCTACAGTTGCTCGGCCGGCCGATTCCGGCGGGGCTCGACGGCCGATCGCTGCTGGCCCCGAGCGCGACAACGCAGCCGACACGTGCCGCGAAGTAGAGGATTGAGGTAGTTCTGATGGATGAGACGGTTGAACTGACCCGAAAGACCGCACACCGAACGTCGTGGGCCGACTGCTACGACGTGCCCGGGCCGGACCTGTTCGACAAGGTCCACGCGTTCGCACAATACGTCGACTGGGTTCACGAGAAGGACCACTGCTTCTTCCGCTGGCCGCTCTCGTCGCCCAACTCGACGCGCGTGGTCATTTCGCACCCGACCCGGGGCGAGCCGCGCGAGATGATCATGCTCGGCTCCAATTCGTATCTCGGCCTGACCAACGACCCGCGCGTGATCAAGGCGTCCATTGAGGCCACCAAAACCTACGGCTACGGCGCCGGCTCGGTGCCCCTCTACTCCGGAACCTGCGAACTGCACATTCAACTGGAAAAACGGCTGGCCGAGTGGTACCGCTGCGAGGATGCGATCATCTTCCCGACCGGCTACGCCGCCAACGTCGGCACCATCTCGGCCCTGCTCCGCAAGGAGGACGTGGCCGTCAACGATCTGTTCAACCACGCCTCGATCTACGACGGCTGCAAGCTGTCCGGCGCGGCCATGCACACCTTCGCCCACCGCAGCATGAGGCGGCTGGAAAGTGTGCTCCGCAACGTGACCGGCCCCGAGCACGGCACGCTGGTCATCACCGACGGCGTGTTCTCGATGGAAGGCGACCTCGCCCCGCTCGACGACATCCTCACGATCGCCCGGCGGCACAACGCCCGCGTCATGCTCGACGACTCGCACGCCCTCGGCGTGATCGGCCCCACCGGCCGCGGCACCGCCGAACTCTACGGCGTCGAGGGCCAGATCGACCTCACCGTCGGCACGCTCAGCAAGTGCCTCGGCGGCATCGGCGGCGTCGTCGCCGGCACGCACGACGCGATCGAGTACCTCCGATTCTACGCACGGTCGTTCTTCTTCTCCGGCGCCGTCCCGCCGCCGGTCATCGCCGGGGCCCTGGCGGCACTGGACATCCTCGAGACCGAGCCGCATCACCTGGCCAGCCTGTGGAAGAACATCCGCTACGTCACCGGCAAGCTGCGCGAACTGGGCTTCGACCTGGGGCACACGGCGTCGGCGATCATCCCGATCATCATCGGCGAGGAGATGAAGCTGAAGGAACTCCTGCGCGAGCTGCTGGCCGCTGGGGTCTTCATGAACTTCGTCGCATTCCCCGCTGTCCCGCGACGGCGGGCCCGGCTGCGCATGAGCATGATGTCCGGTCACACCCAGGCCGACCTCGACTACGTGATCGAGACGCTCAGCCGCCTGGGCAAGAAGTACGGCGTGATCTCTTGACCTGACACGACAACCCCGCTTCGTAGCACGGGCATCTTGCCCGTGGGTTTCCGGGGCCAGGACGGCCCCGAGAATCATGGGCGGGACGCCCATGCCGCGAGTGACGGCGTGATCTCCTGAGCGAGTGCGACGATGCGCGTCCTGGTCACCGGCGCCGCCGGGTTTATCGGCAACGCCGCCGCCCGCGAGTGCCTGCGGCGCGGGGCCGACGTGGTCGCTCTGATTCACCGCCGCCTGCCGCAGGGGCTTGAACACGCCACGCTCGTTCGCGCCCCGATGCACGACCCCGCCGCCCTGCGAACCGCACTGACCCATCACGGCCCGTTCGACGCCGCCATCCACTGCGCCGGGCGGGCGACCGACATCGGACTCGACGCTGCCTTCCGCGCCGCCAACTATGACGCCGTGCTCCGCCTGATCGGCTGCATGGATGCCGCCCGAATCACCCGGCTGGTCCACGTCTCGACGACCGATGTTTACGGCCTGCGCGACTTCACCGCAGCCGACGAACGCACGCCGTTGCGGAGCACCGTCTGCAACCCTTACCCGCGCTACAAGATCCTCGCGGAGAAGGCCATCGCCCGCTTGCTGCCGCGCAGCCGATACGCAATCCTTCGGCCGGCTGCCGTCTGGGGCCCGGGCGATCGCAGCATCCTGCCGCGTGTGCTCCGCTACCTGAGCCAGAATCGCAGCCTCGTACACTTCGGCCGGTGGGCCGGTCGGAATCGCTGGCCGCTGGCCCACGTCGACAACGTCGCCCGCGCCGCCTGGCTGGCCTGCACCGCCCCGGAGGCAGCCGGCGAAGCGTTCAACGTGCTGGACGAGGAATTCACCACCATCGACGAATACTACCGGCTGTTGCTCAGCGTATGCCTCGGCGACGCCTCGCCGCGCCGCAGCATCCGCGTGCCGTTGGCCGTCGGCTGGCTCATGGGCATCGCCTCGACGCTGCTGTCGAACGCGCTCGGCCGGGACGCACCGCTTTTCGAGCCGTCGCTATACGACCTGTACGCCGCGGCCTGCAACCTGGATTTCAGCAGGAAGAAGATAGCGGCGCTATTCGCCGCCCACGGCGAGCCGTTCGTCACGCGGTCCGAAGGTCTGGCGGGATTGGCGAACATCGAGCGCACGCACGCCTGATTGTCCAGCCGCGCCCCCCTGCCCCGAGCGAAACCCCCGCCCTCATCGAGCCCGCCCCCTTCTTTGTCCCGTAGGGACACATGGAAATAGCCCAGCGATCTATCGCTGGGGATGCGATCGCCCCCATTTCGCCCAGTCCCGTAGATACCATGTGGCAAAAGCGGCCAGACTCTTGCAGGATATGGGGAAACGCTCAGTTGGTTGCGTTCGAGCTGTTTACCTTCACCCTTACAGGAGGCTGGCCAATGGACAAGTTT
>JAQTVL010000668.1 GCA_028706835.1 Phycisphaerae bacterium
GTACACCAACAACTTCCCGCGCGTGATGGAGGCCATGCGGCGCAACACGCCCAAGCTGGCCCGCGACGGCCACAAGCTCAAGGCCGCCATCCTGCGCGAAAGGCGGAGCCGACAATGCTGACGCTGGACATCCTGATTGCCACGCGCGGACGGCCGGAGAAGCTGACGCGGGTTCTGCAATCCATCCACGAAACGGCCGCCCACCCAGAGGCCGTGCGCGTGCTCATCTACATCGACCCGGACGACGCCGAAACGCACGCCGCTCTGCCCAAGATCAAGCAGTGGGTAAAGTCGGAGCATGTGAAACTGGCGCTGGCGAAGGTCTTGTGCGGCGGGGCGGTGAACCAGGCCGAAGCCTACACGACAATGGCCATCGGCGGCGACGGCGACATCATCATGTACGCCGCCGACGACATCGAGTTCAAGACGCCCGGCTGGGACGATGCGGTGCGCAAGGCGTTCACCGACCAGAAGGACCGCATCCTGCTTGTCTGGTGCCACGACCCGGCCCGCGAAGACCCGTTCCCCGATCACGGGTTCGTCTCCCGCTGGTCGGTGCGCTGCCTGGGCTATCTGTTTCCGAGCTTCCCGCCCGCCCAGGAGGGCGACCACGGCATCTCGTTTACAGATGTGTGGCTCAAGCCGCTATACGGGAAGCTGGGCCGCTTGAAGTACCTGCCCGACGTGACCATTGAGCACGTTCACTGGAAGACCAGCGAGGACGTGCCCCTGGACGACAACTACGTCAGGCAGTGCATCCTGGCCGAACTGCACAACCGCGACGAGATGCAGCGGCGCGTGGCGGAGATGCCGCAGCACGCCCGGCGGCTGCAAAAGTACATCGACTGGGTTGCCGCCGGCGGCTTGGAGCGCGTCGGATTTGTGCAGTAAATGTGAAAGATTGTGACAATTAACTTGACATGCCATCATTGAGTTGCTATACGTATTCCTAACTCTTTGGGATAGCGTATGATAGCAACAGCACAGCCGGCGTGGAATGCGACGCTGCGGGCGCGCTTCGCGGAGCAGGATTTGTCCATCGCGGAAGTGGCGCGGCGGCTGGGCACGTATCCGCCGGTGGTCTTCAATTGGCTGCGCGGCAAGTACGCCGTGGGCGACAAGTTCTATGAGCAGGTCTTGGAATTGGCGGGCATGAGGCCCGACCAGTTGCCCCGCCAGCAGATTCGCAACCAGTGGACCGGCGGCGCGGCCAAGCGGCCGGTGCCGACGTTGCGGAGGTTCGGCCTGAAGCGCTGCGCCCGCTGCGGCCAGTTCAAGAGCGATGCGGAGTTCAACAACCGCGCCGACAGCCCCGACGGCAAGGACTACTACTGCAAGGCATGTCGCCTTGAGCATAAGCGCGAACTGACCGTCAGGCATCGGCATTCCGGCATCGACCTGGGCGCTGCCCGCCGGCGCGTGCGGCTGGCCCTGGCACGTTCCCGGCGGCCGGTGGACGGCGAACCGCCGAACCCCGAACGCATGGTGCGGGCCGAGATGTACGCGGCTGCGGTGGCTGCGGGCAAGCCATTGCGGTTCATTCCCTCCGGCCGTCGCCTGATAGCCCCCGAAGACATCCGGGGCAAGCGCTGCGGCCGGTGCCATCGCACGCTGCCCATCGCGGAGTTTCAGGCGTCGCGCAGCACGTATGACGGCTACCAGAACAAGTGCCGTGCTTGCATAAAAGCCTGTGGCATCCGCCGAAGGCTGCAAGCCGCCGGCGACACCGCCCGGCAGGCGGGTGCGCAGGCCGTGGCGGGCTGATACCTTCTGAACCTCATTCTCCGGGGACACTCAATGCTGCCCACGATTCATGGCCGTGGCAGTCACGGCCTGGTGGTCTTTGACGCGCTCCAGGCGGCCAACCCGTCGGCCATCGTCAAGTGGACCGACGACAAGGATGGTTCTCGCCCCAAGCCGACCGACTACTTCATCTGCGCCGTCGGCGACAACCGGGTGCGCGACGCGATGGGCGGCGACCTGACGGTCATCCATCCGACCGCCTGCGTGAGCGGCACGGCCGAGGTCGGGCGCGGGGCGTTCGTCGGCGCGTTCGCCTTCGTCGGCCCCAAGGCCAAGATCGGCGACTGTGCCATCATCAACAACGGGGCGGTCATCGAGCATGAATGCGTGGTGGGCAGGGCGGCGCACGTGGCTTCCGGGGCGGTGCTTTCGGGCCGCGCGCAGGTGGGCGAGGGCACGCTTATCGGGGCCGGTGCCGTAGTTCGACTAGGCCAGCACGTCGGGGCGTGGGCGACCGTGGGAGCCGGTGCCGTCGTCGTCAAGGACGTGCCCGACAACGAGACGTGGGTCGGGAATCCCGCCCGGAAATTGCGCTAAGGCGCGTGACTTGCACTTACCTGGAGACATCGTGCGTATACCATTCGGCTCGCTGACTGTAACGGACAAGACCCGGCGGTTGCTGGCGCAAGCTGTGGAGAGCGGCCATCTGTCGCAAGGCCAACTCGTGCGGCAACTGGAGGACCAGTTCTCCATGCTGGTCCAGAGTCCGCACGCCGTGGCCGTGTCCAGCGGCACCGACGCCCTGATGCTGGCCCTTTCCTGCCTGTACGAGTTCGGGGCCAAGCGTGGCGATCATGTCATCCTGCCCGCGCTGTCCTTCGCGGCCACCGGCAACGCCGTCCTGCACGCGGGCTTCGAGCCGGTGTTCGTGGACGTGCGCCGCGAGACGCTG
>JAQTVL010000669.1 GCA_028706835.1 Phycisphaerae bacterium
ACCGGCGGGGCATCCCCCTTCCGAGCCGGCCTTGAACCAGGCCCGAAGACAGGCGCAGCCGCATGGTGAAGTTTCACGGGCAGTTGAATTCGACCTTCGGCGCGCTGGCGGAGCCGACGCGGCGCGCGATCCTCGCCAGGCTGCAGGCGGGCTCGGCGTCGGTCACGGAACTGGCGGCGCCGTTCCAGGTGTCGCTGCCGGCCATCTCGCGACACCTTCGAGTGCTGGAGCGGGCAGGCCTGATCCATCGCTCAAGGGAAGGCCGGGTTCATCGCGTGACGCTCGTGGCCAAGCCGATGCGGGAGGCCGCCGAGTGGATCGAGAGCTACCGGGCGTTCTGGGAAGGCCGACTCGATTCGCTGGAGCGCTACCTCGACTCGATGAAGGAGAAGCACACGTGATCCCGGCAACCTCCAGCGACACCCGGCTGGTGATCGAGCGCGTTCTTCGTGCGGATCGGGAGGCTGTCTTCCGCTGCTGGACCGATCCGGCGCACCTGATGCGCTGGTTCGGACCGGCGGAGCACAGCACGCCCCTGGCGGAGGTCGACCTGCGCGTGGGCGGCCGGTACCGGATCGGCATGAAGAAAGGCGCGGACGGGCCGACGCACATCGTCGGCGGCGTCTATCGGGAGATATCTCCGCCGGAAAGACTCGTGTTCACGTGGGCCTGGGAAACCAGCGTCCAGCCAGCCGACGAGACGCTGGTGACCGTCGATCTTCACGACATGGGCGATCAGACCCGGCTGGTGCTGACGCAGGAGAAGTTTCCGAGCGGCGCGATGCGCGAGCAGCACTTCGAAGGCTGGAGCAGTTGCCTGGATCGTCTGGTCCGGCTGGTCGGCGAGGGAAGATAGTGATCCGGTACTCGTGATTTGAGGGGTGCCATGGCTGGAACGCCGTCTGGCCGTTTTGGACGGCGGGCCAGCCATGCTCGCGAGAGCAAGACATGCCCGCGACAAAACAGCCGTCGCAGGCATGGCACCCGGCAGAGGATTGGAGTTTCCGATGGATTTGGCTGACCACCCCACGGTAAAGGCTTTTCACAGCAAGGGCGCCGACGCCGCCTCACCTTCTCCCGCCGCGCTCGATGCGGATCGGCTTCGCGCGTTGTGCCGGCAGGCGGGGGCTGACGACGTGGGCCTGGTCCGGATCGACAACCCGGCTGTGGACAGCCAGCGGGAGGACATCCTGCGGTTCTTCCCGGCCGCCCGGACGCTGGTCAGCTTCGTCTGCCGGATGAACCGGGAGCCGATCCGCAACCCGGCCCGCTCGGTAGCCAACCTGGAATCGCACGAGACCGCGGATCGGGTACACAAGGTCGGCCACGCGATCGTGGCGGCGATGGAGCGGGAAGGCGTGCGGGCGATCAATGCCTCGGTGTCATTCCCGATGGAGATGGACCGCATCCCCGGCAAGGGGTGGGCGATCTCCGACAAACCGATAGCGGTGGCTGCGGGCATGGGGCGCATGGGGCTGAACCGCCTCGTCATTCACCCCAGGTTCGGCAGCTATGTTCTGCTGGGAACCGTGCTGGTGGCGGCTGACGCCAGCGGTTACGACCAGCCGGCGACCCACAACCCGTGCCTGGACTGCAAACTGTGCGCCAAGGCGTGCCCGACCGGGGCGATCTCAGCCGACGGCCATTTCGACTTCTCCGCCTGCCTGACTCACAACTACCGGGAGTTCTTCGGCGGGTTCACGGATTGGGTGGAGCAACTGGCTGACAGCAAGAACGCCTTGGATTACCGGAGGCGAGTGACCGAGCCGGAGACGGCGGCCATGTGGCAGAGCCTGATCCGCGGCGGCACGTACCGATGCGTCTACTGCCAGGCGGTGTGCCCGGCGGGCGAGGAGGTCATCGGGCCGTACCTGACGAACCGGCGGAACTACCTGCGGGACGTGCTGACGCCGCTGCGCCGCAAGCAGGAGACGGTGTACGTCGTGCCCGGCTCGGACGCCGAGGCGTACGTGGTTCGCCGCTATCCATGGAAGCGCGCCCGGCGGGTCGGCTCCGGGGTGCGCCCACGGTCGATCAGGGCATTCCTGAGCGCCCTGCCGCTGGTGTTCCAGCGCGAGCAGTCAGCCGGGCTGGACGCCACTTACCACTTCACCTTCACCGGCAACGAGGAATGCCGGGCGACCGTCGTCATACGCGACAAGACGATTGGGGTGAGCGAAGGCCACGCCGGGCTTGCGAGTATCCGGGTAACGGCCGACAGCCAGTGGTGGATCGGCTTCCTGGCGAAGGAGCGCAGCCTGGCGTGGGGCCTGCTGCGGCGGAAGCTGCGCTTCCGGGGCTCGCCGAAGTTGCTGTCGGCCTTCGCAAAATGTTTCCCGTCGTGAACGCCACACAGTGTTTCCCCCTGGGGGCGTCAACACCGGGCGAGCCATCCGCGCGGCCAAAGCGGGGCCTTCGTCCCCGCACTCCAAAGCCGGCTGCGCCGGCGGAAGAAGTCAGCGCGGACCTTCGGTCCTGCGGCTAAACGAGACGCTGTGCATGACGATATCGGATTACCGCCCGCGATGGCGGCGGCGACGGGATTCGCCGGTGAAACCGCCGGGACGCGGGGCGTGACTGCGCTGGCTGCCGCCGCCCTGGCCGCCCTGACCGCTGTGACCACCGTGGCCGCTTTGGCCGCCTGAGCCGCTGGGACGGGCGGAGTGCTGGCCCGCTCGGCCACCGGTGGACGA
>JAQTVL010000670.1 GCA_028706835.1 Phycisphaerae bacterium
CCACTTCAACAACATGGCCATCGCCGACGCGAAGAACCAGACCAGCTACAAGCTGGCCGCGTTCACCAGCGAGCTCACGATCGACGGCGGCCGCGTGAAAATCCCGTTCCGACCCGCGATGGAAGGCGGCGTGGTCCGCGGCCAGGTCTCCAGCGACCTGAACGAGCCGACGCCCATGCTGGCGGTCGAGTACGAGGCCCAGAAGTTGATCGCGACCAAGGCCGTCCAGCCGCTGGTCGAGGCCTTCTTCCCCGGCATGACCATCTCCGGCTTTGTCACGATGAAGGAGAAGAACCGCTCCAAGCTGCTGCCGGAGCCGGGCGAGGCCAACTGGCCCGTCGGCAGCGGGGAACTGGTTTTCGAGAACGGCCTGCTCGTCGGGCAGGCCGGCCCCGACTGGATGGCCGCCATCTTCCCCGGCCTCAAGCTCACCAAGTACAAGTTCGACAAGATGCACGACTGGTTCCGGCTGACCGCCGACGGCCGGGCCGAGCACAACATGATCTTCGATGGCACGTCCTACGACATCTACATGACCGGCTTCACCCACCGCGGCACCGGCGAGGCCCGCTACACCGTCGGCGTGGACCTGCTGGCCAGCCTCGATTCGCGAACCATGTCCGTCGATTTGCAGCAGGGCAAGATCCCGCTGATGGAAGTCAGCGGCAAGATCGTCGGCCGACAACTCGCCGACGCCAGCTACGTCATGGTCCTGCCCCCCGTGGCCCTGTTCCAGATGCTGATCCGCGACAACATCCTCTACCGCGGCGTAATCGAACGCGCCCTCCGCCAGATGGCGGGGCACAAGAACGAAGACGAATAGCAATTTCGGATTTCGGATTTAGAACCCCGTTTAGCCGCAATCCCGCAGGGATGCGCGTAATCCGGAAGGGCACGGGTTGCTTTGGACCTGATCACGTCGTCGTCGAGCCAAGGTGAATCGGCTAAGAGGATTAGCAATCGCCCCACTTATCCACTCTCAGGGACGTTGGAGATTCTTCCATCTGGCTGCTGGACCGCGACAGCGGCAAGTGGCGGGGCGTCTATCGCCGCCGGGGATCGGGCGATGAAGACATCGCGGAACTGAACATTTCCGCCGACGGCAAGACGGCTGCGTTCCTTGAGGCAATCCCGACGGACAAGGAAGAGGATTCCAACGAACTTCGCTTCGTGATCCTGGACATCTCCACCGGCAAGCGATTGGCTGATCGGCCGTTGATGCCGATCCTCCAGGCCGCCACTCAGCCGGCGGATTGATTAGGTATAGGCGTCGCGGGTCTGTCGCCAGTGAGTTCAAGGCTTGTTGAGATTAGTTACCTTCTAAGGTAACATTTGAAGCATAGCTGAATTCCTTGTCGCCCCGAAGGGGCCAAAGTGAATAGATGGGGATGAATGGTCCGGTTGTTCGGCGGCGGTAAGAAAACCGTTGCTCCCGGTGTCGAACGAGCGCAGCCTATAAGGGCCTGCCCAGACACGAAAGGAGCAACGGGTATGGAACAGAATAGCACAGGAAGCGTGTTCGTGGGAATCGACTATCACCAGAAGGCTGTCCAGGTTTGCGTTCTGGACGACGGGGGCCGGGTATTGCTCAACCGGAGCCTGGCCAACGACCGGGCGACGATCGAGACGGCGGTCGGCAGCGTGGGGCGGCCGCGACGGGTGGCGTTGGAGGCTTGCGGCGGCTCGGCGAATCTGGCCCAGGAGTTGGTGGACGAGTCGGGCTGGTCCGTGGAGTTGGCGCATCCGGGCTACGTGGCGCGGATGAAGGGTTCGCCGGACAAGACGGACTTTTCCGATGCTCGTCTGCTGGCGGACCTGACGCGGGTGGGGTATCTTCCGCGGGTGTGGCTGGCGCCGCCGTATTTGCGAGAACTGCGTTTGCTGGTTCGCTATCGCCAGCAACAGGTGGATCGCCGACGGGCCATCAAGCTGCGGGTATCGGCCTTACTGCGGGAGCATCGGGTTCGTCCGCCGGAGGCGATCCGGCCGTGGACGAAGATGTGGCAGGCGTGGCTGACGGAAGAGGTGATGGGTCAATTGCCGGAGTCGTCGGGGTGGATCCTGGGCCGGCACCTGTGGGGGTTGGAGTCGGTCAGCCGAGAGATCGCGGCGGCGGTCAAACGGCTGCGTCAGTTCACGAAGAACGACGGTGTGGTTGAGCGTCTGCTGGCCGAGCCGTGCGTAGGGGAAGTAACGGCGTGGGTGCTGCGGGCGGAGGTGGGGCGGTTTGACCGGTTCAACAGCCCCAAGGCACTGAGCCGGTTCTGCGGTCTGAGTCCTCGCAACGCCTCCAGCGGCCAACGGCAGGCAGACGCGGGGCTGATCAAAGCGGGCTCGAGTCTGCTGCGTGCGACGTTGATCGAGTTGGCGCATCGTTTGTCGCGGAGCGAGCCGCACTGGCGAGGACTCAAGCAGCGGTTGTGCGGCGCGGGCAAATCGGGTTCGGTGGCGACGGCGGCGGTAGCGAATCGATGGGTTCGACAATTGTGGCATCGGATGCAGGAGTGTTCAGCGGTAGAGTAGGCGGCGGTGAGCTCGTCCCCCGGCTGGGCTGACAGCTCGTCTGTTAGATTGGGCAGCCGCCGCCTTCTCGAAAACAACCCACTTGGGCTACTCGCAAGAGGATGCTCGGATAGAAGACTGGGAAGGCCCGCTGTTTGATCTTGACACTGGTGGCCCATTCATAGAAGCC
>JAQTVL010000671.1 GCA_028706835.1 Phycisphaerae bacterium
GGCCGTCCTCACCCTCGCCGTCCGCTACCGCCTCCTGCCGATCTACCAGCGATAAGCAGCTTCGAGGCCCGAAGTGCGAAGGCCGAGGGAAGGGGTGGAATTCGCCCCGCGTTTCTTCGCCGTTTGTGGAGTGCGGTGTCGCAGCCGCGAAGCGGCAAGGCACCGCTTTGGCAAGCCCCCGAGGCGTCACCTTCCCCACGATCGCCCGGCCCCTCCGAGTGATCCTTTCCTCGCGGGCGCAGCCCGCTTTTGGAGTGCGTGGGACGAAGGCCCCGCTTTCGCTGGGCTACTAGCGAAGGCAATACACGCTATCGCGTGCGGGCATCTCTTAGACGGATGCGCGGGCCGCGCTGGCGCTACTTGTTGCGCAGTAACTTGTCGGTCAGCAGCGAGAAGCCTTGTTGCCGTTGCTCCTCTGAGATGTTCGCGGCCCCTGCAACATCGTCCTTCAGTCTGTCAGTTGGCTGGTCCACGAGGAACCGCATCAATTGAGGGATCATGTCCTCGCGGGACTTCCCGGAGATTTCCTTAAGCCCAATCATCAGTGCAAAATGACGCATGTCTTGAGATTCAGGCAAGACGACTCGGCTCTTCAATCGACGGTAAAAGTCTGTTAGCAGGCGGTGCTTCTCGACATCTTTCTCTCTGAGCCGTTCCAAGGTGATCACGATGCCAGTATGCGGCCGGTTAATTGTGCGCGACGCCAGAGGCAATTGACTCTCTGCCGCCTTGGCTTCGACCCCGGTGTGCGAGGCTCTGTTCAGTGCGGCGAGAACCCGATCAGGGCCAAAATGTTGGACCAACATGGCGACCACGTCGTCGACCAAAGAGGATGTGAATCTTCGGCTCATAGGCCAATCCTTGGAAAAAACTCTTCTGCGAATGTGGCGAATTCGTCCTTTACCTTGTGGTGCGCGCCTTTGGTCCTGCTAATCGGCATCCCATCCCGCGCAGCTCGGAAATACGAATCGGAGTGCGGGATATCATTATCGAAGACGTACCACCCGTATTCTTTGGCTGCGGCCTTATCTTTCACGTCCTGGCGGGCAAGTTTGTGTTCGCGTTTCTCGTTCCCGCGGACGAAGTCATTGAACACCAGGCCACATATTTCGATCACCTTATCCTCGTGACGCATCTTGAATGCCTGGACACTGCGGTTCAGCAGAGGGAAACCGATTGATGCGAGGAATTCCGCGCGAATGGGCACTAGGATGTGTCGGGTACAGTGGTAAGCGGCATCGGTGAGGATGGAATCGGTAGGCGAGCAGTCGATGATGATCAAATCGTAGTTCTGCTCGACCTTGGCGACGAAGCGAGCCAGCAGAGTCTCCTTGCCGGTCGGATTCCGAAGTGTCCAAGACAGTTCGAGGCGAGAGGGGACAATGTGCAGCAGACTCCCGTCCTTGTAATCGACGCGCTTGTGGATCGCTTTCAAGGGGTCGAGCTTCTTCGGACTTCCGCTTGCGACCCCGGTGGGCGTGAACTGCTCAAAAACATCGGCCACTGTGAGGCCGCCCTTGTCCAGATAGTTCAGCCAGCCTTCCGGTGACATGACGGATTGGCTGGCGTTTGCCTGGGGATCCAGGTCGATCAGCAAGACCTTCTTGTCCATCTGCATGACGGCATGCCAGGCAATTTGGGACGCGAGAGTTGTCTTGCCTACGCCGCCCTTCATGTTGATTAGCGAAACGCAAACGGCCATGTGTGCCTCCCCTTTCCAGTTAGTGTTTCCCAGATGCCTGCTCACGTAAGATCGCCACCGTCCATTACATGATATTATCTTGCTTTAACGCCTCGACAAGACAATTTCCGGCACAGACAATTTCCGGCACCCCAGTTCCTTTGCGACGATCTGAAAATGCGGAGTTCAACTTTGGGCTGGGGAAGGCAAGTAAACGGAACTGCGACCCGAATATGCGCCCGTGTCTTCTCAGGCCCTGCGAACCCGCCGCCATTCGGTTTCATTCCGACGCCGCGTCCAGAGCGGGCTGTATCCGCGAAACGCCCCCCCAAGAAAAGATTTCCATATACGATCTTTACCATTCCTTACAGCCGGTTACAGCCGGTTACAGCCGCATACAGTCGCGCGAAAAAATAGTTCGCGCACGGTCGAAAACAGCGCGCATTATTGGGTGGACGGCGACGCCTTTCGCCCCGGCGCCGGGGCGGGCGAACGCCATCGAACTACGCACGGAAGGAGCGAATCACAATGCCCGACCAGACCCACGACGAATCGGCGAAGCCCGACAGCAGGCACGCGATGCTGACGCGCATCCGCCGGCGAGCCGGCGAATGCATCAGCGAAGACGCCCGGCTGGATGCCATGTTCAAGCATCAGCCGGCGGCTGACCTGTGCTACCTCCGGGCGATGCTCGATCAGCCGGGCGGCCCCGAGCGGGCCAGGCTGGCGCTCGACATGGTGCTCACCTGGCAGGAGGACCGGCTGCCCCGCCCCTCCTGGGCCGAGATGCCGAACGATCGGCTGGCCCGCGAAGTGCTGTATCAGGAACTGTGCGACGCGAGGCGGTTCCCGCTGCTCGACGACATGGCCCGGGCGGCTGAGGATCTGCTCCAGGTCCCGGTGAACCGCGGCCCGAACTTCCGCCGCCGCGGCCGCAAGATGCTCCTGTCCAAGGTGTGGGCCGAGTTGAAAAAGCTCCCCGAAGAGGAGCGCACCGCCCGCGTCAACCG
>JAQTVL010000672.1 GCA_028706835.1 Phycisphaerae bacterium
GCTGCAAGACAACTGGGCCCGCTCGTAGCGGGTGGCGGCTGCCCCTCATGGACAAGGCGAACCTGGCCCCGCCAGGCCTAGTCGCCTCGTTCGGGCTTGACCGCGGACCACATAGCAGGGACGGTTGGACGTGAAACGTGCGGTCCCGGCGCCCAATCGTCCCTACGGGACTGGGGGGGGATTGGGGGCCGATCTCCCAGCGATGAATCGCTGGGCTATTTCCAACTGCCCCTACGGGGCAAACAAATGCGGTCGTGTCGCCATCATTGCACCTCCGCTTGCAGCAGTGGGATGTTGGGGGCTCGGCTGGGCGTGGCGGCGGCGATGGTGTCCACGCCGTCGCCGGCGGCGCCGGATGGGGCGAGGGCGCGGACCGCCACGCGCCACAGTCCCGAGGCCAGGCCCGGGGAGGTCCATGCGTAGACCCAGGCGGGGTTCTCGGCGTCCGGCTCGGCTGTCACCGGGGCGGCTGGCGTGCTTGACAGCATCGACTCCAGCGTGGCTGCCGCGCTCGCGACGAACAGCTCAAAGCGGGCCGGCGGCGGCTGGTCCGGGTCGCCGCGATACCGCCACGACGCCGCCAGCCGGCTGCCGCTCGTGGCGGCTGCCCGCAGATCGCTCACCGGCCCGGGTCGGGCGGGGAGCAGGCGGCCTGCGGCGTCGAATTCCGCCCGCGCGATCGCCCGTGGCTGGGCGAACTCGACGCCGGCTGCGTCCACGCTGCGGACCGCGATGAACCAGGTGACTCCGGCCGGCCAGCCGCCGGGGATGGCAGCCAGCCGAATCGGCTGGCCGTTGGCTGGCACCGTCGCGATCGGCGTCGCGAAGTCGATGGCGTCGACGGATCCGGCGCCGCGGTAGATGCGGTAGAAGGCAACGTTATCCATGGGATGCTCCTCCGTGAGGTGGCTTGGGTGACAGATCGAGTCCTTCGCCGTTTGTGGAGTGCGGTGTCGTAGCGGCGAGGCACCGCTTTCGCTGAGGCGGGCGGTATCACAACACCTGAGAACAGCGCCGAACAGCAGGCGACAGCCATCGCGCGGCGGGGACTGCTGACTTGCGGCGGTGCGCCAAAGCGGGAGCTGCGCTCCCGCACTCCACAAACGGACGAACGCCAGTCATGCCAGGTTTGCCCAACGGCACAACTGTTCGCTCACGCCGTTCCGCCGTTGTGCCGCGCGGCCAGCCCCTGCACCGTCATGCCTTTGGCCGTCGTCACCACGCGGAGTTTCAACTGCGTCCCCGCCGGCTGGGCCGACAGGTCCGCCGGACCGCTCACCACGATCGAACCGTCCGCCAGCGTCGCGGCCTTGGTTAAGGTTGCCTTCGTCCAGGTCGTGCCGTCGTCGCGGCTGGCATAGAGCGCGAAGTCGGTGTTGAGCACGACCGCCTCGGCGGGGGTATACCAGCCGTAGAGGATCGCCGCCGTCGGCGCGGCGACGGTGGCGTAGGCGATCGTCTCGACGGTCATCGCCCGCGTGGGCAGGCCGTCGAACACGCCCGCGTTGACGATGTCCTCGTCCGTGTGCGTGACGAAGAAGTCGCCATCAACGCCGATCTCCCAGAAGCTCACCTCCGGCTGCGTGGTCCCTTCGGCGTCGGTGAACGGGAAGTTGAAATACTCCGTCCCGGCGCAATTCCAAATCAGCGACCCCATCAGGCCGTGCAGTTTGGTCACGTTGCACGTGCCGAAGTAGATGCCGTCGTTGCCGGAGATGTCCGCCAACATCGACCGCGTGTCCAGCGTGTTGCCGTCCCGCTTGAGCGTCAGCGTGCCCGACACCCGCTTGACCTCGACGTGGTATTTGACGCCCGCCGTCACGGGGGCATCCGCGATGTCGATCTCGGCGATGCCGGGGAAGCAGAGCGCCCACTTGAACACGCCGCTCTCCACCACGCCGTCGATCTCCATCGTCGATGCCAGGCCGTTGCGGAAACCGATCAGCGTGTGGACGTTGGCAGGGTTGGCGTTGTGCTCTGCCAGGACGCGGAACTTCACGTCGCAACTGAACGTGAAGTCGCCGTTCCCCGGTTCCAGGTCGGCCGACCATTTGTCGCCCGACGCCCCGAGATTCGCGACGCCGGGATTGGTCTTGAACGCCTTCTGCAAGGGGAAGTATGCCCAGCCCGTGCATTCGTCGGTGTCGATGCCGGTCAGTTCGAGGAAGCGATCGAGCATTCCCCCCGGCGTCGCCGACGCGACCGACGCCAGATGATCCGCCAGCCGCCAGTTGGTCAGAACCGCGTCGACGCCGAGGGTATCGACGTAACTCTTCGTCGCCGGCTGGCTGGCGGCGATTGGAGATGCAAGGCCCGTGATTCTCTTGCCGTTGGCGTCCAGATCGCCGCCGAGTTGCGGGCTCGCGTCATCAACGACATTGGCGAGCCCGCCCGCGTGGCTGTGCAGGGCTGTCTGGCCGCCGCCGGTCAGTTCGGAGAGGTTGGCTGCGGTCGTGTTTTCGGACACGCCGTCGGCGATCCGGTCGATCTCCTGCGGCGTCGCCTGGAGCATCGAGCCGAGCGAGCCAAGCATCGACCCGCCACGCAGGTCGATGATGTCCGACACCTCGAACCCGCCGTCCGCTGTGGACACGGCCGCCAACTTGAGGTGCTCGTCGGCCGGCCAGCCGGCGGACTCGTCCGCAACGCCGATCGTGTTGTCGGCGGTGAGGAAGACGTAGTTGGTCCC
>JAQTVL010000100.1 GCA_028706835.1 Phycisphaerae bacterium
TTCCAGGGCGACCGCAGCCACTTCTACGACCAGTTGGTCGACCGCGGCGTGCCGGTCAGCCGGACGGTCGGCATCTGCTACATGCTCGCAGCCGTCTTCGCCGGAGTCGCCTGGATCGGCGCCATCGACATCGCCCGCCTGGGCTGGTCCGTGCTGCTCTACGCCGCCCTGATCGCCGTGATGATCGCGCTGCTGATCAGGCACGGCTTCGTGCGAGTCGACCGCCCCCGCGAAACGAAACCCGACCCGCCCGATGTTTCACCTGGAGCATGACTCGCATTATTGTCGGCATGGTTCAAATTGTTGGGTTTTGGGTAACAGTTCCGACAGGGCGACTGGTTCCCTTGCGGGACTGGACAAAGGGTCACGTACTATTTCAGCCCGCCGCAAATAGATCGTGACCCCTGCCCTAAAGGAAAGACAGATGATGATGACAAACGCAATGAAAGTACTGAACTGTTTGGTTGTGGTGACGCTCATCCAATGGGGCGGGGCGCGGGGTGCATCCGTAGCGGACGATTTGCCGGCCAACGCATGGACGACAGTGGACACCGGCATCGCCGTCGGGACGTCGGCCGGGCTGGTGTATCTGCCGGAGCAGAAAGGCATGCTCCAACTGGCGCCGGGGCAGAACTCGATCTTCGGGCTGAACGACCGGAAGTGGGCGACCACCGCCCCGGCGATCGCGAAAGGGCAACCTTGCCAATGGTACACCTCGTGGGCGAAAGGACACCCGATTATCGGGGGGTACAACGTCGGCTTCTGGGCGGCGCACCAGATGTGCTACCTGCCGGACGAGAAGAGAGTGCTCTGCTATTGGGGCGGTTCGACGTTCAAGTACGACCCGGTGGCGAACGCCTGCGAGAACATGGACATCGCCCTCTCGAAGGCGCCCCCGGACGTCATGATGGGCAGCATGGTCTGGGACGCGGCCGGGAAGCGGGCGATCCTGTTTGGCGGCGGATACATTCGAGCGCACACAACCAACCCGTATGGAGACAATACAACTCCCCCCGCGGACGCCTGGCAACCCGAGAACTGGGACCGGCGCGGAACCTGGGCGTACGATCCCTCCGAGAACACGTGGCGGAAACTGGAGACGGCCTCCAAGGATGTGTATGCCGCCAACGTCAGACTCGTGGAGTGTGGGAAGGAACTTCGCGCGCTCTGGGGCGCGGCGCGCGGGATCGCGTTCGAATACGGCGATCGTGTTTCACAAAAGAAGCCTGCGGAATTAGCGGGCCTGGTTGAAAAGTTCGCAGCCGAAATGGCGGCCTTTGCCAAGGCGAATCGCGGCAAGGGCGGGAGTGAATACGAGAAGCGGCGGTTCGCCGAGGCCGTCGATCTGATCGAGAAGGATGTGGCTGCGAAATTGGCCGAAGCGTCCGCGGCGCTGAAGGCGGAAGACGGCTGGAAGGCGTTTCGCGCCCTGGACGAGGCCGAGAAGACATTGATCGCGGCCCAGGAGGCGGTTACGTACGCCCCGCCGCCTCGCTACTATGGCCGGTTGACGCTGGACTCCGCCAACAAAGCTCTGGTGTTGTTCGGCGGATTCAGAGGCGACAAGGCGCTTGCCGACACGTGGTTGTTCCATTTGGGCACCGACCGGTGGGAGCGATGCGTGGTGGAGAAACATCCTCCGGTTACCGGCTCGGGGATGGTGGCGATGGACTACGACGCGGCGAACAAGGTCGTTGTCCTGGCGCACCAGGACGGCAGTCTTTGGACATTTGATGCGGGCAAGCGCCAGTGGCGGCAGTGGAAGATGGACGGCGTCTTCGGCAACAAGGGCAAGGGCGCGACCTGGATGAGTTTGGAGTATTCGCCGGAGACGGCAGCGCACGTTGGGGTCGTCACGGAACCGAATCGGGAGAGTCCGGCCAATCCCCGTCTGACGCAGTTGATCCGGCTGGATATGAAGACGGCCAAGGAAGTGGAGGCGGCGGCCGGTGCGCCGGACGAGACGTGGTGCTCGGATAAGGTTTCGGTGTCTTGGAGTTTCCTGCCGAAAACCCAGGCGGAGTATCGCGAGCGGGTTGCGGCGCACAAGAAGTTTCTGGCCGCCATGCCGGACAATACCTGGACCGAACTGAAACTTCCGTACAGCGCCTGGGGCCGCGCCTACGGCTCGTTCTGCCACGACTGGGACCGCGACGAGATTTACCTCTACGGCGGCGGGCATTCGGCCTACCAGGGCAACGAGTTAAGCCAATACGATCTGGCGGGGAACATGTGGATGGAATCGTGGAACCCGGAGTTCCCTCCGAGTCCGCACGGAAGCCCTGCGGGAGATTGCTGGGGTCCGACGTTCAATGTTTCGGTGAAGCCGTCCAATCACGCCTATCATCTTTGCGCGTACTGGGGCGCGGCCGGGAAGTTGGCGTGCGCATTCCGGCCGTATGATCCGGTGATCCTCTACGACCCGGACCGAATGCGCTACGCCGACGAGAAGGTGGCGGCAACGGACAAGCGGACACTCGGAGGACAACTCGTGGCGATGGGTGGCGTGCCGGAGTTGTATGGCGTTAATCACTGGGGCGCAACCATTTGGAAAGCGGATGCGAAGGGCCTGTGCAAGACATGGGTGGCGAGTGGACCGTTCAGGGGACCGGAGGAATTCGGGGCGATCAGCGACCGGGTCAAGCCGGTTTTCGATACGAAACGAAACAGGATACTTGTTTACGGTGCGTACAACGACAAGACCCGGAAGACCGCCAATGCCACGTGGTCCTATGGCGTCAAGAGCGGCCAGTGGGAGAAGATCGAGTCGAAGATGGAACCGGAAGGCACGGTGGCGCCAGTTCCAGTCTGGTGGAATTACGCCTATTCCACCAAGGATGACTGCCTGCTGCTTGCCGACGCGGGCGGTACGTGGGTTTACGATTGCGAGAAGAACGTCTGGAAGAAACTCGACTGCAAGCCGTGCGGCACGCAGGCAGGGGTGATCTATTCGCCCAGGCAAAACCTGTTCTATCTGCTCGACGGCAACGGCTACGCGCCGCAGAGGGTGTTTGTGTTCCGATACAGGCCGTGACCCCCGCACCGGCAAGCCCTGTAGGGGCGCAATAGAACCGTTGGGGCGCGCCCTTCTATCGCCTCCCTGTGACACGAGCCCTGCCCCGCCGTCGGCTCAGAGCAACTGCGACAAGAACGTCCTCGCCGGCACAACCGCCGGTCGGCCGCGCCGGACAAAGCAATCCGCCTGCACGTACTCCATATCCAGGACGACCTGAAACGCAAATGGCGCGCCCGTCTGCTCCTGAAAGTAGCTCAGTGAAGGGGCCAGCCGGTCGTCGCCCTTCTTGGCTTCAACCAGCATCCACGGCTTGCGGTCGCGAACCACAACAAAATCCACCTCGCGCTTGGCTTTGTCCCGCAGGTAACCCAGTTGAAAATCGCCCAGCCCCAGATCGGACCACCCGTCGACCGCTTTGAGAAGATGACAACCGATGAAGGTCTCGACTCGCTTGCCTTCGTCCTCCGCGTTCAGCCAGTCTCGCAGGAACCACTTCGGCTCCTTCCGCAGCGATCGCGACACATTCTTGAACCAGGGACGCAGCAGGAATCCGAGATGGAAACCGCAGAGCGCCGTGATCCATCGCCGCACGGTGTCGGCGGACACCTGAACCTGTTTGGCGAGGCTGCTGTAGTTGAGTTGATCGCCGGACCGCTCCCGCAGAATCGCGACCAGCGTCTCCAACTGGCCCAGTTCCTGGATCCTGGTCAGGTCCCGCAGGTCTTCCCGCAGTAACTGCTGCTGTCGCAGGCCCGACCACCGACGCGTAAATCGCATGTCCCGCTTAAGGAACGGCTCCGGGAATCCGCCGTGCGTCCAGAGAGCATCAAACTCCTCATCGCTGACGCGTCGCGGCTGGCGAATGATTCGATCGGGCTCCGGCAAGCTCTGCTCGGCCAACTCGCCGATTGTGAACGGATGCATGCGGTAGGAAAGATAGCGGCCCATCAGGCTGTCGCCGCTCCGCCGAAACAGGTCCAGCCGGGAACTGCCCGTGACGAGGGCCTTCACCTCGCCTGCATAGGTATCGTAGAATCCCTTCAGGAAGCCCTTCCACCGGCGGAACTTGTGCAGTTCGTCAAAGACCGCCACCGGAGGCGATTCCGCCAGTCGCTCCAGGCCGAACCGAGCAGCCACCGCTCCCGGCCCCCCCAGGATGACACGTCGATCATCATCGTTGTCCCAGTTCAGATAATGCGACGAGAGCCCCCGACAGGTGGTCGTCTTGCCCACCTGCCGCGGGCCGCAGACAAAGGCCATCTGGCGATGGCGTGCCAGGTGATCGCCAAGGATCGTATCGTAGATTCGCCGGCGTGTTTCCATGGTGACCATTATCGCTAGTATCGTCACTTGGTCAAGACCAATTGACGATATTGTCGCTTTTGGACAGGGTAGGCGGCGAGCAGGTATTGTGCCGCATTGACGTCGAGTATAATGGCGATCACTATGGCCCCGTGGACACAGGGCTTTTCGCTCGCCAACACGAAAGGACTCGCAGACCATGCATCACAACTTCGTTTCCAAGGCAATGATTCCCCTGCTGTCCTGCGTGCTCGCCGGTTCGGCGCTGGCGGCGGAACCGCCGGCGGCCAACCCGTGGGCCAAGGCGGTCGATGGCAACAAGAACGGCAATCGCCAGGGGGCGGCGCTGGTCTGGCGCCCCGATATCAAACAGGCGATCCTGCTCGGCGGCTTGCTTGAAGGCCCCGGGGCGCCTGCTCAGACGTTTGACCCGGCGACCGCCACGTGGAGCGACTTGCCGAGCGAGAACCTGGCGGCCTCGAAGGCCCTGGCCGGCTGGGGCGGCTACGCGCCCGGATGCCAGGCCGTCTACGATCCGACCAGCAAGCTGATCTTCTGCATGCACAACAACGCCTTGCACAGCTTCGACCCAGTCGCCAAGGCGTGGAAGAAGCTCGCCCCGGAAGGGACCGGTAGCCTGGTCTACCACGCCCTCGCGATCGACGTGGCTGGGCGGCAACTCGTCGTCGTCGCCGCCGACAAGGACCCGAAGAACCTGGGCTGGTCGGCGACGGCCGTCTACGACATCGCCGCGGACAAATGGTCCCGGCTGGAGGCCGGCAGCGATGCTGTCCGCAAGGCCCACGAGGACCGCAAGGCGGCGCTCGAGGCCATCCGCGAACTGGTCGGTCGAACGCGCTTCAGTTGGTTCCGCGACCCGGCGGGCGCGGGAACGGACGCGGAACGCAAGGGCCTGGCCGATCGCGCCGTTGCGCTCGGCAAACTGCCGGGCATGGAGCCGTTCAAGGGCGACCTGGACGCCTACGCCGGGCAGCTCGGCGAGAAGAAAGGGCTCGACGCGCTCAAGACGGCCCGGGCGCTCCAGCGAAGGTTCGAGGAGGCGATGGAGGCGGCTGCCCCCACCCCGCCCGCCCGCCGCAACGCACGGATCGCCTGCGACGTGGCCAACAAGGTCGTGGTGCTCTTCGGCGGCGACCACGAAGACTACACCATGAATGACACGTGGATCCTCGATCTGGCGAAGAAGGAGTGGCGGCGCGGCAATCCCAAAGTCGCCCCGCCCCATCGCGGCGGCGGCATGATGACCTACCTGCCAAAGAGCGGCAAGGTGGCCCTCTACGACGGCTATGTTCAGAACAACAGCCTCGACTACGCCGCCCGGCCATGGAACCACGTCGCCCCGCACGACCTGTGGGTCTATGATACCAAGGCGGACTCCTGGACGCTGCTGGCCACCTGGCCGACCAACCCGACATCGTCGGCGTTCTTCGGCTACTCTAGCGAACGCTACTCGTTCCCGGCGGCCGCTGCCGACGGCGACGACAACCTGATCTTCGCCGACGGCGCCGCCACGTGGAAACTGGCGGTCGATCCCGCCAAGCCGGACGCCGCCGCCGCGGCGGTCGCCGAGAAACTCGCCAGGCCGGCCAACACCCGGGCCTATCGCACAGGCCCGTTCCTGGCCGAGTTCTGCGAAGTGGCCGATGCACCGAAGGACCCCGAGTTCGACAAACTGCCGGCTAACAAATGGGTTCGCCTGCCGGGCCCGCCTCGGAACTCGGCAGCCAACGGCGTCCGTGCCAAGACGTGGTGCTCCGCCACGTGGGATGCCGACAACGAGCAGATTATCTACTGGGGCGCGGGCCACTGCCTCCGCTCGCCGAGCACGCCGATGCACTGGTCGCCGGCCGCCAATCGCATGGTCGACGCCTACGACGTCGACGAACCTTACTCCTGGAGCGGCGGCGGGGCCTGCGGCTCCACGCTGCTCGGCCGGCCATGGCTTCTCAGCCCGCACGCCTATCGACTGAACTGCTACGACCCGAAGAGCAAGATGATGGTCTACGGCTACGGCGGGTTCCTATACGACCCGGCCAGGATGGAGTGGGTGCGCGGCGTGAGTTTCGCGCCGCCGTTCGCCATGGAGTGGGGCAACATCGTCATGCAAGGCACGCCGCACGGCGCGGTCGCGTGGGCGGGCCGGCCGAACCGCGGGCCGGGAAGCCTGTGGCTGTTCGATCAGAAGGATGGGTGGACCGACCTGAAGCCGGCTGGCGACGTGGGCGTGCCGTGGTGCGACTCGAACGGGATGACGTACGATTCCAAGCGGGACCGGCTGGTTCTGGGCCCAGCCGGCGGCAAGAGCGGCCAGATGACCATCTTCGACTTCGCCACCAAGAAGGCGGAGAAGGTGACGCCCGCCAACGACGAAGAACTGGGGCGGGTGGGCAACTCGCGGGAGATGGTTTACGTGGCCCATGCCGACTGGATCGTCTTCATGGACTCCGTGGCAAGCGGGGAGAAGTCGTTTACGCGCATCTACGATTGCGAGAAGAATCGCTACCTGGCGCTCGACGCCGGCAAGACGCCTCACGCGGAAGACAAGGAACTGCACAGCCTGGCGGCCAGTTACGACGCGAAACGGAAGATTGTTTACGTGATACAGGCCAGCGGCGGCGTGCGAGCGATCAGGCTCGACCCAGCCACGGCAGCCGTGCGGGAGAAGCCGTAGCCCAGGCGGGCGACGGCTGGGAAGAAGCCCTTATCGGCCCCCCGAAGGCATTCGGGGGTCGCTATCGCAACCATCGCGGATCGGTCACGACCAATCGACGATACACTGGCTTTGGGTCGGATCAATTCGCGCATGCGCGTCAACAGGAGATCCCGCCGTCGACGACTATCGTCTGGCCGGTGACGAACTCCGCCTGCGGCGACATCAGGAACTCGACAACCCCGACGACGTCGCCGGTCCGGCCGAGCCGGCCAAGCGGCGTTCGCCGGACAATCTGGCCTTTCTGCCCCTCGTCGAGTTCGCCGGTCATGTCGGTTTCCAGATATCCCGGCGCGACGGAGTTCACGTTGATCCGTCGCGGGCCGAGCTCGCGGGCCAGGCTCGCCGTCATGCTGACCACCCCGGCCTTGGTCGCGGAGTAGACGCTCAGCCCCGAGTAGCCGCGCAGCCCCACCACCGACGACACGTTGACGATCCGCTTGCTCGCCGCCCCGGCGTCGAGCAGCATCAGCCGAACGCACTCGCGCGTCAGCGTCAGCGTGGCGATCAGGTTCACGTCGACCACCTCGCGGATCGCCTGGTCGGACATCATCGCCAGCACGCCGTCCCGCGCAATGCCGGCGTTGTTGACCAGCCCGTCGAGCCGGCCGAACCGCTCGCCAACCTCCTGCACGAACGCGCCCACCGCGGCCGCATCGGCGGCGTCGACCGCGCGATGCACCAGCCGATCGGCGAATCGCGGGTCAGCCGCAAGCTGCTCGATCGCGGGGCTCGCCGATCGGCTGAACGTCGCCACGCGATCGCCGAGTTCGAGGAATCGGCGGACGAGTTCCAGGCCAAGCCCTCGACTGCCGCCGCTGATGGTGATCGCGCGTTCGCTCATGGCTGACTCGCTCGCCGCTGAACTTTCATGGTACCCACCGCCGCGAGGTCCGACACGAACTGGATGATCCGCGGCTGCTTGTAGGCCGCGAGATGCTCGCGGCAGGCCTCGCTCACGCGGCGACGCAACGACTCGGCATCCACGCCCGCCGCCGGAACGATCTCGGCCCGCACGAGTTGGCCGACGATCGCACTGGCCAACCCGCTGACGCGAACGTCGACCACGCCGTCGATCCGGCGGATGACCGATTCTACTTCTTCCGGGTAGACTTTCTCGCCACCGACGTTAATTCGGCTGCTTTCCCGCCCGCGGAAGTAAACCCGATCGCCACGAACTTCGACCGCATCGCCGGTGTCGAACCACGTGTCGCGAACCGACGCGGCAGACTGATCGCCAGGGCCGTTTAGATACCCAGCCATCGACCGGCCAGACTGGATCCACAGCCGTCCGTCCTCGACCTTCAATCGGACCGGCAGGGCGTCGCCCTGAAGAAAATCGGTCGGGAAGCCCTCCCGCCCGTCATGCACCGAGAAGCAGACGCCCATCTCGGTGGAGGCGTAAATGTGGGTGATGCGGGCCGCTGGGAAAGCAGTCCGCAGGGCGTCGAGAATCGGCTGACTGATCGCTTCGCCGCCAAGGGTGATCTGGCGCAGGCTCATCCGGCGGATCTGATCGTCGGCGCTGTTGGCCAGCAGCATTCGCCAGAACGTGGGCGTGCCGGAGACAAGCTCGACGTGCTCGTCGATCACGGTGCGGACAATGTCGGCCATGTTCCGCGACGGCGGAATGCACAGCGTCGCCCCGTTAGTCAGCGCCGTGAGCAGCACCTGGAGCCCGGCGTAGCGCGCCAGGTCGTAGGTCAGCAGCATCCGCATGCCAAGCAGCTTGTCGCTGCGTTTGATCCCGCTGGCCAGGCTCTCCCACGTGTGCAGCACCGCCTTCGGCTGCCCCGATGTGCCGGATGTAAACAGGACGACAGAGGAGGAGGCGTTCTGCCAGGGCGCCTGCGCAACGGACGTCGGCAAGGCTGGCGCGTCGAGGACAGCCGTCAGTTTGTAGACTTCGGCGAAGCTTCGGAGTTCCGGCGCGGTCGGGTCGCCTGGAATCAGGAACGCAGTGCTGCCGAGGGCATCGATCGCGGCGGCAGCCGCAAGCCAATCAACCCCGATCGCCGCGGTCAGGCCGACGCGCGTGCCCGCGAATCCGGACCACACGTCGACCAGTTCCCTGGCCCGACTTGCCACTTTCCCGAACGAGACAGACCGTGAATTGGAGACCAGCACATCCGACGAACCCCAGCGGAGGCCGGCGTCTTGAACCAGTTGGAAGAGCATGCTCGCTTCGCCTCAGGCGGTGGCCTTGCCGCGGTAGATCGACACGAGTTCGCCGACCGTCCGCGGCAGGCGATCGCATTCGCCGGACCTAAATGGGTCGCGCCCCGTCGCCTGCTCCAGCCGAACAACCAACGTCGCCAGATCCAGGCTATCCAATCCCACCCCGTCGGCGAACAAGCCCTGCTCGTCCAATACCGCGGCGACGATCCGGCCGTGGTCGGACAGCACCTGCCGAATCATCGCGATCACCACACCTCTGAGGTCGTCAGCCATTGCGAGGTCCTCGCGGCCCGCCGGAATCGACAGCCTGGGCCAAGTTGTACCGATTGGCGACGTATATTCTCTCCTGCTGTGCGTGCCGGCCGAGGACGTCGAGAGCTGCACACAGCCCGGCCGCCGGGGAACGACACGACGAAACCATGCCACCGGCGACCACAGCGACGCAACGTCTTACCATACATCGGCAAAGACCGCCGTCTGCCTGAGCGATTAATGTGTCCCTGCCCTTGGCCGACTCGACAAAGCAAGAATGCTTGAGATACAGTCCGGCCCCTCGATTCCCGCCACCGCCATCCGCCAAAGCCGGGCGCCTCCACGTCAGCCGAATGACTCTTGCCACGACCGAATCCAATCGGGCAAAGCCGCGTACGCCCTGTTCACCCTGCTCTACGACTCCACCGGCCGATAGGTTCGCGATCACTTGCCCCCGCGGGCCCGCCGGGCCCGACCCCCATGTCGATCTCCGAACAAAGGCTCGCTACTCGTGTGGGACGGCTTGCGTCTGGTCAGATTCCCGACGACGCGATCAGTTGAACGATCTTCGCCGCGCTTTGCCCGTTGCCGTACAGGTCGCGCGGGCGATTGGACGGCAGCGCCGCACCGCCGGACTCGAACGCTGCGATCGCAGCCGCGATCGCGCCCGGCTTCGCGCCAGCCAGCGTGTTGCACCCAGCCGACACCAACTCGACCCACTCGGTCTCGTCCCGCAACGTCACGCACGGAACGTCGAACCAGTAGGCCTCCTTCTGCACGCCGCCGGAATCCGTCAGGATCAGCCGGGCCGCAGATTCCAGCATCAGCATGTCCAGGTAGGGCACCGGGTCGATGACGCGCACCTTCTCGCCCAGCGCCGCCAGCCCCGCCCCGAGCGTCTTCCGCGTCCGCGGGTGCAGCGGCAGCACGATCTGCCGATCGCATCGGCCGAGCGCCTCGACGATGCCCGCCAGCCTGGCCGGGTCGTCCGT
>JAQTVL010000673.1 GCA_028706835.1 Phycisphaerae bacterium
GACGCCTGCGGGAACCCGTCCGCCCTGGCTCGCAACGAATTGCTCGATCGCATCGGCGGCGCCCTTGCGGATTTTGCGGTCCTGACCGTCCGGGGTGCGAACATCGACGCCGCTCATCCGCGTCCGCGCCGAGAACGGCACGAAGGTCGGCTGCAATATGCCCAGGTCCCGGCCACGCAGCCCGAATCGCTTGGCCAGTACGACAATGCTGCGGCCTTCCGGCGTCTCGTCCGACAGCGAAGCCAACTGGGCCGCCTCCACCAGTTCTTCGACCGACGCGCCGTCCGCCAGCACGAAGTCCACCGCCTGTCGGTTGCCAAAGGTGATCGTGCCGGTCTTGTCGAGCAGCAAGACGTCCACATCGCCGGCCGCCTCAACCGCCCGCCCAGACATCGCAACCACGTTCGCCTGGGCAAGCCGATTCATGCCGGCAATACCGATGGCTGACAGCAGCGCCCCGATGGTCGTCGGAGCCAGGCAAACCAGCAGCGCGACAAGCACGGTAATCGTGACGGGCGTTCCGCGGCCCGCCTGCCGCACGCTGTAGAGCGAGTACGGCAACAGCGTCGCACACACGACCAGAAAGATCATGGTCAGCGCGGCCAGCAGGATATTCAGGGCGATCTCGTTCGGCGTCTTCCGCCGCTTCGCCCCCTCGACCATCGCGATCATGCGGTCGAGGAACGTCTCGCCCGGGTCGGCGGTGACGCGAATGAGCAGCCAGTCGGATAGCACCTTCGTCCCGCCGGTTACGGAACTGCGGTCGCCGCCGCTTTCGCGGATCACCGGGGCCGATTCACCGGTGATAGCGCTCTCATCCACGGATGCCGCGCCTTCGATCACCTCGCCGTCGCCAGGGATGAACTGCCCGGCGTGGACGAAAACGACATCGCCCTTGCGGAGCATCGAACCCAGCGCGGCCTCGAACTGCTCGGCCGGCGGCCGGCCGCCCAGCCGATCGCGGGTGCGAACGACGACATACTCCGGACGCAGTCGCAGTACGTGCACATCCTGCCGGGCATCACGGAGCGCGTCGGCCTGGGCCTTGCCCCGGCCCTCCGCCACCGCCTCGGCGAAGTTCGCAAAGAGGACCGTGAACCACAGCCACAGGGAGATGCCGAGGATAAACCGCGGGCTGGCCTCACCATGGCCGTATAGCGACTGGATGAACAATAGGCTGGTGAGAATGCTGCCCACGAACACCACGAACATCACCGGGTTGTGGGCCTGGCGGCGCGGGTCGAGCTTGCGGAACGAGTCGAGGATCGCGGGCCTGATGATCGCCCAATCCAGCAGTTTTCGAGTTGTTGCCTTTTCAGTCATGTTCCTCAGTGCCCCGCCATCATAAGGTGCTCCACGATCGGGCCGAGTGCCAGCGCGGGAATGAAGCTCAAGGCGCCGACGATCAGCACAACCGCCACAAGCAATCCGACGAACATCCCGCCGTCGGTTCGCAACGTCCCGGCGCTGGTCGGGATGCGTCTCTTGGCGGCCAACGCACCGGCGATGGCCAGCACCGGCAGCTTGAACAGGAAACGCCCGGCCAACATCGCAACGCTGGTCGATATCGTGTAGAACGACCCGCTGGCGTCCAGCCCGGCGAACGCGCTGCCGTTGTTGTTGCTGGCCGAGGAGTAGGCGTAGAGTATCTCGGAGAAGCCGTGCGGGCCGCCGTTCGCGACGGCCGCCCGCCCGGCCGGCGCCATGACGGCGATCGCAGTGCCCACCAGGGCCAACACAACGGGAATGAGCACGACCAGCGAGGCCATCTTCATCTCGAAGACCTCGATCTTCTTCCCAAGGTATTCTGGCGTTCGGCCAACCATCAAGCCGGCGATGAACACGGCGACGATGGCGAAGATCAGCATGCCGTAGAGCCCGGAGCCGACGCCGCCGAAGACCACCTCGCCAAGCTGGATTGCCCACATTGGGGCCATTCCGCCCAGTGGCGTGTAGGAGTCGTGCATGGAATTGACGGCCCCGCAGGACGTCGCGGTCGTGATGGTTGCGAACAACGCCGAGTTTCCGATCCCGAAGCGGACCTCCTTGCCCTCCATGTTGCCGCCGGGCTGTATTTCGCTCGTGTGCTGATCTATACCCAGGCCGGCCAACCGCGGTGTGCCGCGCTGTTCGCTCGTGTAGCAGATCGCCAGGAGGCCGACGAAAATGATCGCCATCGCAGCTAGGACCACCCAACCCTGGCGTGGCGAGCCGACCATCCGGCCGAACGTGTAGCACAGCGACGCCGGGATCAGCAGGATGGCCAGCATTTCCAGGAAGTTGCTCAACGGAGTTGGGTTCTCAAACGGATGGGCGGAGTTGGCGTTGAAGAACCCGCCCCCGTTCGTGCCCAGATCCTTGATCGCTTCCTGCGAGGCGACCGGGCCGAGCGCGAGCGTCTGCTCGGTGACCCGCGTGCCGTCCGGAGCAGTCGTCGGTTGGACGAGCGCAACCTTCTGATATGGCTTGACGTTCTGCACCACGCCCTGCGAAACCAGCGCGATCGCCAGAATCACCGACAGCGGCAGGAGGATGTAGATCGCCGAGCGGACCATGTCGGCCCAGAAGTTGCCGATCGTCCTGGACTCCGCCCGGGCGAAGCCCCGAACGAGCGCGACCAGGACGGCCATCCCACAAGCCGCCGACAGGAAGTTCTGCACCGTCAGGCCGACCATTTGCGAGAAGTA
>JAQTVL010000674.1 GCA_028706835.1 Phycisphaerae bacterium
ACTACCTGGCTGGCTACACGATCAACCGCGTGACGTTGTTCGCGCTGATCTTGGCGTTGGGCTTGGTCGTCGACGACCCGATCGTTGACGTGGAGAATATCTACCGGCACTTCAAGATGAAGCCGAAGAACCCGCTGAAAGCGGTGCTGGAGGCAGTGAACGAGGTCCGTCCGCCCATCATCCTGGCCACGCTGGCGGTCATCGTTTCGTTCATCCCGATGTTCTTCATCACCGGGATGATGGGCCCATACATGAGGCCGATGGCGCTCAACGTCCCGCTGGCGATGTTGATGTCCATGGTTGTGGCGTTCACGATCACGCCCTGGCTGAGCTACCTGATGCTTCGCGGCCATGCGAAGAGCGGCGGCGGCCACGCCGAGCCCAACCAAAGCTCCGCGTTGGAGAAGTCGCTGATCTATCGCGCATACCGCGGAGCCTTGGCGCCGTTCCTGAATCGTCGCTGGGCGCGGTGGGCGATGCTCGGCGTGACTATGCTGCTGTTTGTCGGCTCCGGCTGGCTCGCGGCCGATCGGCAGGTGCCGCTGAAGATGCTGCCCTACGACAACAAGAACGAGTTCCAGGTCGTAATCGACATGGATCGCGGCATGACGCTGGAGCAGACGCAGTCAGCCGCCGCAGACCTGGCCGATTACCTCCGCCGCGTGCCGGAGGTAACCGACGTGACCAGCTACGTCGGTCTGGCCAGCCCCATGGATTTCAACGGCATGATCCGCCACTACTACCTCCGCTCCGGCTCGAACACGGCCGACCTCCGTGTGAACGTGGTCCACAAGAAGCAACGCGAACAGCAGAGCCACGAACTGACCCTGCGTCTGCGGAACGATCTTCAGGCCATCGCCGGCAAGCACCACGCCCGGGTCAAGCTGGTTGAGATGCCGCCCGGCCCGCCGGTGCTGTCGACCGTGGTGGCTGAGGTTTACGGTGAACCGTTCACGCCGTACGAGGAATTGCTCACGTCCGCCCATACCGTGCAGCAACGGCTCCAACGCGAGGCCGGCGTCGTCGATATCGATTCGACCGTGGAGGCCGAGCAGAAGGAATTCCGTTTCGTGCCTGATCGCGAGAAGGCCCGCCTCGCCGGCATCAGCGAGCAGCAGATTGCGACGGTTATCCAGTCGGCCGTCAAGGGCGGCGATGCGGCCATCTTGCACAGCGCCAATGACGTGAACCCGACGCCGATCCAACTCCGCCTGCCGCTGGCCGACCGGACCAGCATCAACTCGCTGAACGCAATCTCGGTCGTTCCGCAGACGGGGCTGCCCTCCGACCCGAAGGCCAAACCGGTCCAACTGAGCGAACTCGGGGCCTGGAAAGAACAGCCAGCCGACCAGCCGATCTACCACAAGAACCTCCAGCGGGTTGTCTACGTGACGGCCGAGATGGCTGGCCGGCCGCCTGCCGAGGCCGTGCTGGACGTTCAATCCGACATGCAGGTTGGTCAGGCCAGGTCAGGCACGCTTACGGCCCGGCCATTGGCCGACCGCAGTTTCCTGGCCAACGGGGCCAACATCCGCTGGGACGTGCCCAAGGACGTGAAGGTAAGCTGGACTGGCGGGGGCGAGTGGAAGATCACACTGGACGTGTTCCGCGACCTGGGCATCGCCTTTGCCCTGGCCTGCCTCGGCATCTACATTCTGCTGGTCTACGAGACCAAGAGCTACCTCATGCCGTTGATCCTGATGATCTCGATTCCGCTGACGGTCATTGGCATCAAGCCCGGCTTCTGGCTGCTGAACAGACTCGGCGGCGGCAGCATCGGCGGATTCGGCAACCCGACCTACTTCACCGCGACCGCGATGATTGGCATGATCGCCCTGTCCGGCATTGTCGTGCGGAACGGCATACTGCTGATCGACTTTCTGCACAAGGCTATCGCCGCCGGCAAACCGCTCAAGCAGGCCCTGATCGAAAGCGGCGCGGTTCGCTTTCGCCCGATCTTCCTGACCGCCGGGGCCGCCATGCTCGCCGCCTGGCCGATCACCTTGGACCCGATCTTCTCAGGCCTGGCATGGGCGTTGATCTTCGGCCTGTTCGTCTCGACCGCCTTCACGCTGCTGATCGTGCCGGTAGTGTACTACATGGCTTACGCCCGTAAGCATCAGACGACCAAGGAGTGAGCGGGCGGCCGCAGGCGGTCAATACTTGCGGAGCAGGACGATCCTGAAATACCCGCCGAGCCCCGCCGATTCCTGATGAACGATTTGCAGGCCAGTTCCCTCAAGGATCGACCCCAGCCGGCGGGTGGCGTTCGTCCCCAGCAGCCTGAGCAGCGGGTTGACCAGCCAAAGAAAAATGGGCATCCGACGATCATCCGACAGGAACTTGTCGAGGATGACGGCCCTTCCGCCCGGCCGCAGCACCCGCGCCACCTCGCGAATGCAGCATACGGGGTCGGGGACGACGGCCAGGATCAGGTGCAGGATGGCAACGTCGAAGCTTGCGTCGGGGAACGTCATCGCCTGGGCATCCATGACATGAGCGGCCACCGAGAGGCCCTTCCGCCGGGCTCGGCGGCGTAATCGCCGGAGCATGGCCGCCGTCAGGTCAATTGCGGTGATGGCCGGCCCCGAACTGATGGAGTCCAGGTCCAAGCCGGTCCCTGCCCCCACAATCAGTACTCGCTCGCAAGGCTGCAAGCCGACGAGCGTAATGGATCGCCGTCGCCA
>JAQTVL010000101.1 GCA_028706835.1 Phycisphaerae bacterium
CCGCGACATCGTGCCGATCCGAAGGCGGAGCCTGCTGGGCGCGGTCGAGTTCTCCCGCGGGTGCGGCAAAGGCTGCGGCTTCTGCTACGCGGCCAAGTGGCGCATGGAGCACCTGCCGCCTGACGTGATCCTCGCGGACATCGAGACAAACCGGTCGGCCGGCCAGCGGTCCGTTACCAGCACGAGCGAGGACTTCTTCCGCTACGGCGCGACCGGCTCGAAGGTGAGTTTCACCGCGCTGCACAGCCTGTTGACGCAGGTGCGGCAGATCCCCGGCCTGTCGTTCATGCAGATCGACCACGGCAATATCTCGTCGATTATGCAGTTTGCCGACGACGAACTTCGCGAGGTCCGCCGGTTGCTCGCCTGGGACGCGAAGACGGATTACCTGTGGGTGAACCTGGGCGTGGAGAGTGCGTCGGGCCGACTGGTGGCGGCGAACAGCCCGGGCAAAATCGCACCGTTCGACCCGGACAACTGGGACGCGATCGTCCGCGAGTCAGCCGACAAGATGGCGCGGGCCGGTTTCTTCCCGGTCTACAGCATTGTGCTTGGCCTGCCGGGCGAGACGCCGGACGACATCGCCCGGACCCGCAAACTGGTCGACTACCTGGCGACAAGGAAGGCGGCGGTGTTTCCGATCTTCCACGAGCCGATCCGTGCGGGGGCAGGCGAGTCGTTCGGGGTGGCGAACCTGAGGGCGGATCACCTGGAATTGTTCGCCGCGTGCTACGAGATCAACTTCCGCCAGGTGCCGAAGCTATACTGGGACAACCAGCGGGCAGGCGGCGTGTCGTGGGCGAAGCGGACGCTGGTGCAGATGCTCGGGCGGGGGGAGGTGTTCATGTGGCGGCGAAGGTTCGGCAAGATACGCAAGAGGATTCACCGCAGAGACACAGAGGGCGCAGAGAAGAATACGACGAGATTTGAGGGCAGATGAGGATGGACGATCTCTGGCGATGAGCGGGCCGACGGTTCGTTTGCGTTCAAGAGACGCAATTTCAGACTTCCTTTTTCGTTCTTTCTCCTGTCACCTTCCCTTGTTTCCGGTGTTTTTACTCTGTAATCTCTGTGCCTCTGTGGTGAAATTCGTATGCTCAACCCGGCCCGGAAGAAACAGACTCCGCTCGACGCTCCGCCGGCCCGCGCGGTGCAGGCGGATATTCCGCCGACTCGGCACGAGCGGGAGGATCTTCTCCGCGTCATCCAGAGCTATGTGCTGGCCCGCAACCCGACGCCGCCGCTGTCCGCCGGCGAACTGCGAATGCACGCCGACAGCATCGTCAAGGGCGCCGGCGTCAACGAAGCGTATCGCAAGTACGTCACCGTGCTGATCAACAACGAAGCTTGGCGCGACACGCTGGCGGGCATCCCGTTCAACCGCCGGCTGCTCCTGCTGCCCCGCTGCTTCAGGGCCGAGGGCCGCTGCACCGCGGCCGTAGATCAGTTCGGCCTGAACTGCCGGCATTGTGGCGCCTGCGCGATCGACGAACTCACGAACGAGGCGGAGCGGCTGGGATACGTCGTGCTGGTGGCGGAGGGTTCCGCGGCCGTTACGGCGATCATCGAGTCCCGCAAGCTGGAAGCGATCGTCGGGGTGAGCTGCCTGTCGGTGCTGGAGAACGTCTTCCCGCACATGGAGGCTGCGGCCATCCCGGGGGTGGCTGTCCCGCTGCTCTACGACGGCTGTCGCGAGACCGCGGCCGATTTTGACGCCGTCTGGGACGCGATCCACCTGAGCGGCGACGACAAGTGTCGCCGGCTGAACCTCGATCAACTCCGCCGCCAGGTCGACACGTGGTTTGCGCCGGAGTCGATCCGGGAACTGCTCGGCCCGCCGACCGGCGAGACGGAGCGGATCGCGCAGGACTGGCTCGCCAAGTCCGGCAAACGTTGGCGGCCGTTCCTGGTCGCCTGCACGTATTCCGCGTTCAGCGACCCGAGTCGCGGGGACACTCGCGGGCAGCCCCAGACGCCTGCGTCTCTGCCCGCGGATCTGGCCCGCCTGGGCATGGCGGTCGAGTGTTTCCACAAGGCGTCGCTCATCCACGACGACATCGAGGACAACGACCGCGTTCGCTACGGCGAGGCCACGCTGCACGAGCAGTTCGGCGTGCCGGTGGCGCTAAATGTCGGCGATTTTCTGCTCGGCGAAGGCTACCGCATGATCGCGTCGGCGAACGTGCCGGCGGACCGAAAGGCGGCGATGCTCGCGGTTGCGATCGCCGGCCATCGGCTGCTGTGCCTCGGCCAGGGCGAAGAACTGTCGTGGATGCGCCGGCCTCGCCCGCTGCTTCCCGCGGAGGTGCTGGCCATCTTCCGGCACAAGACGGCGCCGGCGTTCGAGGTGGCGCTTCGGCTGGGGGCGATCTTCGCCGGCGCGGGCGAGGACGTGAAGGACGTGCTCTCGCAATACAGCGCGTTCTTCGGCATCGCCTACCAGATACAGGACGACCTGGACGATTTCGCGCCGCATCCAGACCAGCCGAGCGACGCACACGCCATGCGGCCGTCGCTGCTCATGTCGATTGCCCACGAGTTGGCCACCGGCCCCGACCGCGTGCTGGTCGAGGACCTCTGGCGGCAGCCGGCGCTGGTGCGCCGGTCGATGGCCGAGGTTGAGCGGATTCTTGCCAGGTTGAACGTGCGCGAGACGACGACGCAACTGCTGGAGAGCTACAAGGCCGAGGCCATCCGGTCGCTATCGCCGCTGGACAACGCGAGCCTGAAGGGGCTGCTCCGCCGGGTGATCGGGCGAATCTTCAACGACGCCGAACTGAAGGGCTGGTGCCGTGAGCTTTTCCCTGAGGCTGACCATGAGGCGGGCCGCCAGCGCGGCGGCGAACCTGCTGCCTGACCCGGCTGGCGTCGCCGAGTTCCTTCGCAGCCAGGCGAACCCGGACGGCGGTTTCCGCGACCGGGCCGGGCAAAGCGACCTCTACTACACGGTGTTCGGCCTGGAGGCGATGGCGGCGCTGGGCCTGCCGCCGCCGGCGAACACGGCCGCGTTTCTCCGGCGTTTCGATCGCATCGACCAACTCGACTTCGTCCACCTGAACTGCCTGGCCCGCTGCTGGGGTCACTTCCCGGCTGAGGCGCCGGACGCGCCGACGCGGCAGCGAATGCTCGGCCGCATCGAGCAGTCGCGAACGGCTGACGGCGGCTACACGCAATGGCCCGGCACGAAGAACGGCACCGCCTACGGCTGCATCCTGGCGTTGGGGGCGTATCAGGACCTCGGGCAATCGCCGGATGCCGAGTGCCGCGCGCCGAGTGAAGTGGAGTGTGCGGCCTCTCGTTTAGCCGCAGGACCGAAGGTCCGCGCTTCGCACGTCGCCGAGATGCCCAGCCCGGAAGGCCTGCTCGCCTGCCTCCGTTCGCTTCGCGCCGCCGACGGCGGGTACGTGAATGAGCCGGGCCAATCGACCGGCCTGACGCCCGCTACCGCCGCCGCGGTGACCGTGCAGATGGAACTCGGGCAATTGCCGGACGCCGACGCCGTCGCTTGGCTGCTGGCGCGGCATCAGCGGGACGGCGGTTTCGCCGCGATGCCCAGCCTGCCGCTGGCCGACCTGCTGTCCACCGCGACGGCGTTGCATGCATTGGCCCGGGCGGGGGCGAGCATTGACGCGATCCGCCGCCGTTGCCTGCGGTTCGTGCTGGGCCTGTGGGCTGACGGCGGATTTCGCGGCCACGCCTTCGACGACGTTCGCGACTGCGAGTACACCTTCTATGGCCTGCTGGCGTTGGGCCACCTGGCGACATGACGACAGAGCACGCACAGTTCGATCCGGCCGCCCTTCGCAACGCGTTGACCAACGCGCGTACGCGACTGTTGGCGGAGCGAACGCCGGCGGGGCATTGGGTCGGCCAGTTGTCCAGCAGCGCCTTGTCCACCGCGACCGCCACATTCGCCTTACACTGCGTCGATCCCGGCCGATTCGCGGCGATCATCGCCGGCGGCCTGCGCTGGATCATCGAGCACCAGAACGCCGACGGCGGCTGGGGCGACACGACGGACAGCCCGGGCAACGTCGCCACGACGCTGCTGTGCTGGTCGGCCACGACGGCGCTGAACGGCAAGCCGGAAGCCATCCAACACGCGGAGCAGTGGTTGACGGCCAACGTCGGGTCGCTGGAACCGGAGGCGATTGTCGCGGCCCTCGGCAAACGCTACGGCCGGGACCGCACATTCTCCGTTCCGATCTTGACGATGTGCGCGCTCGCGGGCCGGCTTGGGCCTCGCGAGCGGGCGTGGCGGTACGTCGCGCAACTGCCGTTCGAGCTGGCAGCCTGCCCGCATCGCCTGCTGAAGTTCCTTCACCTGGGGGTCGTCAGTTACGCCCTGCCGGCGCTGATCGCGATCGGCCAGGCGCGGCACCATTTTCGCCCGACGCGGAATCCGGTTGCGCGACTGCTGCGGAACGTGCTCCGTCGGCGGACGTTGGCGAAGTTGGCCTCGATCCAGCCGGCCAGCGGCGGGTTCCTTGAAGCCGCCCCGCTGACCAGTTTCGTCATCATGTGCCTGGCGAGTGTGGCACAGCCGCCCTCGGCTGTGATTCTTCGCGGCGCCGACTTCCTCGCCGCGACCGTCCGGTCCGACGGCAGTTGGCCTATCGACACGAACCTGAGCGTCTGGGTGACGACGCTGTCGATCAAGGCGTTGGCGGCTGGCGGCGACCTGGCCGAGGTCCTCTCGCCGGACGAGCGGGAGTACCTGCTGAATTGGCTGCTCGATCGGCAGTACAAGGTGGAGCACCCGTACACCCACGCGGTCCCCGGCGGCTGGGCGTGGACGGACTTGTCCGGCGGCGTGCCCGACGCCGACGACACGGCGGGCGCGTTGCTGGCGATCGCGGAATTAGTGCGGGCGCAGCCCGCTTTGGAGTGCGGGGACGAAGGCCCCGCTTTGGGCGAAACGAATGACGTGAGCCGCGACAAAGCGGTGCCTCGACCGCCTGCGGCGGCCTCGACACCGCACTCCACAAGCAACGAAGAGAAACGGTGTCAGGAACCGTCGTCCACTTTCCCTCCCCCGCCGGGGGAGGGTCAGGGAGAGGGGAATTCCATTGATGCCCGCGTCCAGGACGCCGCGATTCGCGGCATGGGATGGCTGAAAGACCTTCAGAACCGCGACGGCGGCATCCCGACCTTCTGCCGCGGCTGGGGCAAACTGCCCTTCGACCGTAGCGGTGCGGACCTGACCGCCCACGCCTTTGCCGCATGGAGTGTGTGGGACCTCAACGTGCCGTACGGACTGCTCTGGTTGTTGTCGGCGGAAGACCAGGCAGAAGCGTATCTCAAACGCACGCAGCGTGCGGACGGCAGTTGGCTGCCTCTGTGGTTCGGCGATCAGGCCCAGCGCGAGGAGGGGAATTCGACCTACGGCACCGCGCGCGTGTTGCTTGGCGCCGGCGGTGGACGAGGCGCCGACTGGTTGATTGCCAACCAGAACGATGACGGCGGCTGGGGCGCGATGCGAGGGCTGCCCGCGACCATCGAGCAAACGGCCGTTGCCGTCGAGGCGCTCTGCGAAAGCAGACGCGAGCACCCAGGCCCCGCGGCGGCGGACGCAATCCGTGCCGGTGTCGCTTGGTTGATTGCGAACACCCGCGGCGGGACGGAGTTCCCGGCGGCGCCGATCGGGCTTTACTTCGCGAAGCTGTGGTATTCGGAGAAACTCTACCCGCTGATCTTCACGGTGGCGGCCCTGGGCCGGGCGGCGCGGGTGCTTGAGGCTGAGCCCGGCGGGGCGCACGAAAAGAGCCTGGCGTCAATGGGTAAGTGAGGGGGAGACACCTACCGGAGGATTGGGCACCAGGCTCCCATTGCGTTCAGCCGGAACTGGCCGGGCCGGAGGCGTCGGTGAAAACGTCTGACCTCGGGTGGAACCCGCCCGCCTTCCCTGCTTCCCGCATCGAACAAATATTGGAGGCTCGGAACGTAGCATAGGACCCGCCGGTGGCGGACTCAATCGGTTTCCACCCCATACCTGGCATCGGGGATTGCCCTATCGCTCTCGCACAGGGGCTTTTCCCCCCGCCGCCTGCCTCTTTTGTTTGCTGCCCGTCCTGATATAATGCCGCTCCAATTAGGCGAATTAATCCGGAGAGAACATCGATGAAGATTGATGCCAAACTCGGGCTCAAGGATATGTCCAAGGCGGTCGCGCGAGTGTTCGAACTGGCGGCAAAGAAATGCCGGGCCATCGACCGGACCTGGGACCCCGCCCGCGGCACGCCGGTGTTCACCGTGGCGGGAAAGTACGCTACCCGCGGCTGGACGGAGTGGACGCAGGGGTTCCAGTACGGCTGCCAGGTGCTCGTGTTCGACGCGACCGGCGACCGGAAGATGCTGGACCTCGGGCGGTCGAGTACGGTCCGGCTGATGACGCCGCACGTCACGCACATCGGCGTTCACGATCACGGATTCAACAACCTGTCAAGCTACGGCAACCTTCGCCGGCTGATGCTGGAGAATCGCATCCCGCACAACGCCTGGGAACTGGAATTCTACAACCTGGCCATCAAGGCCAGCGGCGCGGTGCAGGCGGCGCGGTGGGCGGAGGTGGTCGGCGGGAACGGGTTCATCTACTCGTTCAACGGGCCGCAATCGCTGTTCGTCGACACGGTCCGCACGGTGCGAATTCTGGGGCTGGCCCACCAACTCGGCCATGCGCTCATGGGCGAGGGCGACAAGAAGTTCAACCTGCTCAACCGCTCACTTCGGCACGGGATCAGCACGGCCAGGTGGTGCGTGTGGTACGGCGAGGGGCGCGACAGCTACGACATCCGCGGGCGGACGGCCCACGAGGCGATCTTCAACCGCAACGACGGCGCATTCCGATGCCCGAGCACGCAGCAGGGGTACTCGGCCTTCAGCACGTGGACGCGCGGGCTGGCGTGGGCGATGCTCGGGTTCGCCGAGGAACTCGAGTTCCTTGACACGCTGGCGAAGGACGAGTTCAAGCAGGCCGGCCTGCCGAGCAAGGCCGAGGTTATCAAGGTCTACGAAAAGGCGGCCCTGGCCACCTGCGATTTCTACATCGGCAACGCGACCAGCAGCGACGGGATCACCTACTGGGACACCGGCGCGCCGAACCTGCACAAGCTTGGCGACTGGCAGGCCAAGCCGGCGGACCCGTACAACGACTTCGAACCGGTCGATTCGTCCGCTTCCGCGATCGCGGCCCAGGGGCTGCTTCGGCTGGGGCGATACCTCGGCGGCGGCCGGGGCAAACGCTACACGCAGGCGGGGCTGACGGTCGCCCGCACGCTGTTCGCGCCGCCGTACCTTTCGACCAGCGACCGGCACCAGGGGCTGACGCTGCACTCGATCTACCACCAGCCCAACGGCTGGGATTACGTGCCGCCGGGCAGCAAGATCGCCTGCGGCGAATCGAGCATGTGGGGCGATTACCACACGCTGGAGTTGGCCAACCTGATCAAGCGGCTGGCGGACGGCGGGGCTTACCCGACGTTCTTCGACAAGGACTGACGCATCCACGGAAGGAGCAGGGCATGAACGTTCCGTTGCTCGATCTGAAGGCCCAGTATGCGACGCTGAAGAACGAGATGTTGGCTGCGGTCAGCGCGGTTATGGACAGCCAATACTTCATCAACGGCCCGGCGGTGAAGGAACTCGAAGGGCTGGTCGCGAAATACAGCGACTGCAAGTCGGCTGTGGGCGTGTCGAGCGGGACCGACGCACTGCTGTGTGCGTTGATGACCTTGGGCATCGGGCCCGGCGACGAGGTGATTTCCACGCCGTTCACGTTCTTTGCGACGGCTGGGTGCATCGCCCGCACCGGGGCCAAGCCGGTGTTCGTGGACATCGACCCGGCCACGTTCAACATCAATCCGGCGCTCATCGAGAAGGCCGTCACGCCGAAGACCAAGGCCATCATGCCGGTTCACCTGTTCGGCCAACTGGCGGACATGGACCCGATCATGGCGGTGGCGAACAAGCACAAGCTGGCGGTGATCGAAGACGCCGCCCAGGCGATCGGCGCGACGCAGAAGGGCAAGAAGGCCGGCTCGATCGGCACGGCCGGCTGCTTCAGCTTTTTCCCGAGCAAGAACCTCGGCGGGCTGGGCGACGGCGGCATGATCGTGACGCAAGACGCCGAACTCGGCGAGAAGCTGGCGGTCTTCCGCAACCACGGCAGCAAGCCGAAGTATTACCACAAGTGGGTCGGCGGGAACTTCCGGCTGGACACGATCCAGGCGGCTGGGCTGATTGTGAAACTGAAGTATCTGGAGCAGTGGTCAGCCAAGCGCCGGGCGAACGCGGCCCGCTACACCGAGTTGCTGGCTGGGGAGTCGCGGGTGGTCACGCCGAAGGTGCTGGCGGGGAACGTGAGCATCTTCAACCAGTACTGCATCCGCGTTCCGAAGCGGAACGAGTTGCAGGCGTTCCTGAAGGAGCAGGGCATCGGCACGGAGGTGTACTACCCGGTGAGCATGCACGAGCAGGAGTGCTTCAAATCGCTCGGTCACAGGAAGGGCGACTTCCCGGCGGCGGAGAAGGCCGAGGCGGAGGTGCTCGCACTGCCGATCTACCCGGAACTGACGGACGAGCAGATCGTTTACGTCGCGGGGAAGGTGAAGGAGTTCGTGGGGAAGAACTGAGCGATGAGATACGGTCCCCAATGCCCAGGGACCGCAGTCCCTGGGCTTGTTGAAGAGGAACACAAAACCGACGACCACGCGGCGCCGGTGTTTCACCTGGGTTTCTACAGCAGGAAAGAGCAACATGACTGAGCAAGCGGTTCTGGGCAATGACGTCCGGGCGGCGTTGAACGCCAAGGCGATCCTCATCGACAAGTATGCGATCCTGAGCACGACCGCAGCCGGTAGCGGGCATCCGTCCAGCGCGGCCAGCATCGGGCACATCGTCGCGGTGCTGATGTATCACCAGATGCGCTGGCTGCCTGGCGACCCGTGGAGCCTGGCCAACGACCGCCTGGTGCTCAGCGAAGGCCACGCGGTGCCGGCGATCTACCCGGCCTACGCCGACCTCGGCGGCGTCGTCGGGCCGGACAAGAAGCACGCGAAGCGGCTGACGCTGGACGACGTGCTGAAGCTGCGCAAGGTGGGCAGCGTGCTGGACGGGCATCCGAACCCGGCGCTGGGCGTGCCGTTCTTCGACGCGGCCACCGGATCGCTCGGCATGGGCGCGTCGGTCGGCGCGGGGCTGGCGCTGGCGGCGGACCTGGACAAGACCGGCCGGCGGGTCTATGTGATCATCGGCGACGGCGAGAGCCGCGAGGGGCAGATCTGGGAGGCGGTCGACTTCATCGCCGGCAAGAACATCCGCAACTGCACGCTGATTTTCAACGCGAACGGGCAGGGGCAGGCGGACTACGTTTCCGGCCAGCAGTCGGCGGACGCGCTTGTCGCCAAGCTGCGGGCGTATAACGTCGCGGCGGTGGTGATCGACGGGCACAACGTGGACGAGATTCACTCGGCGCTGAACATGCAGACGGACCGCCCGGTGGCGATCGTCGCCAGGACGGTCAAGGGCTGGGGCAGCAGCGAACTGACCAGCGGCAACTGGCACGGCAAGCCGCTGCCCGCGGCGTCGGTGGAGAAGGCGATCAAGGACCTCGACGCGAAACTGGCGGCTGGCAACCTGCCCGACCCGCTGAAGACCACGATGACGCCGCCGCTGCCGCCCGCCCGCGAGCGTCCGCTCGCGGCGCCGGCGAACCTGGGCGATCCGGACTTCGTCAAGCTCATCGGCGAGCACCCGCTGCCGGCGGCCCGCAAGATGCTCGACGGCGTGAAGAAAGGCAAGCTGGCCACCCGGCGGGCGTATGGCCTGGCGCTGGTCGAGCTCGGGCGGCAGAACGGCAACGTGGTCGCGCTCGACGGCGACGTGTCGAACTCGACGTTCGCCGAGTTCTTCAACTGGTCGTTCCCCGAGCGGTTCTTCGAGTGCAAGATCGCCGAGCAGAACATGGTGAGCGCGGCTGCGGGTCTGGCGGCCGGCGGCAAGATTCCGTTCGCCTCGACCTTTGGCAAGTTCTTCAGCCGGGCGCTGGACCAGGCGGAACTGGCGATTATTTCCAACGCCAACCTGAAGCTGTGCGGCAGCCACATCGGCATCACGCTGGGCGCCGACGGCCCGAGCCAGATGGCCGTGGCCGACGTTGCGTTCTTCCGCGCCTTCGGCCAGCGGAACGTGCCCATGGGCACGGCCACGACGCCGGGTGCGAAGAAGGTGAAGCCGAAGGACGCTGCGGTGCTCGTGCTCACGCCGTCGGACGCGGTGAGCGCGTGGAAGCTGTGCGAACTGATGGCCAACCACGTCGGCCCGTGCTACATGCGGACGATGCGGCCGGAGACGGCGTTCCTGTATAAACCGACGGAGAAGTTCCCGCTGGGCGGGTTCAAGACGCTCCGCAAGGGCAAGAAGCTGGTCATCGCGGCGATGGGCTACATGGTTC
>JAQTVL010000675.1 GCA_028706835.1 Phycisphaerae bacterium
TGCCCGATGCTGCAAGACAACTGGGCCCGCTCGTAGCGGGTGGCGGCTGCCCCTCATGGACAAGGCGAACCTGGCCCCGCCAGGCCTAGTCGCCTCGTTCGGGCTTGACCGCGGACCACATAGCAGGTTGCACGTAGTCAGCGTTTGCCCGATGCTGCAAGACAACTGGGCCCGCTCGTAGCGGGTGGCGGCTGCCCCTCATGGACAAGGCGAACCTGGCCCCGCCAGGCCTAGTCGCCTCGTTCGGGCTTGACCGCGGCCCACATAGCAGGGACGGTTGGATGCCCCCGGCAACGGGTCTTCTTCCGTTCAGCCGTCCTTACGGGACTGGGCCAGACTGGGGGTGATCGTTTCCCCAGCGATGAATCGCTGGGCTATTACCAAATGTCCCTGCGGGACAGAAGGCGGCCGGTGGCGGGCTGCAACTACGGTCATACATCCTCGAACGACCCGCCACTGGCCGATTCAGTCATATCGCCCGTGCTGGCGGACCAGTTCCATCACGCGGCAGTAGTTCGCAAACGACACGTCCTCCGGCACCGAGTGGTCGGAGTGGAAGATGTAGCCCGAGCCCTGCTTGAGCGCCTCCAACTTCGTCACCACCTCCGCCTCGATGTCGGCGGCGTCCACCCATTTCCGCACGTCCACGCCGCCCATGAACGCCAGCTTGTCGCCGAACTTCTTCTTCAACGCCAGCGCGTCCATGCCGGCCTTCTGCTCCAGCGGCTCCAGGGCATCGGCGCCATAGTCGACGAACTCGCCGACCAGGTCGGTCACATTGCCGCAGGAGTGCATGAACACCTTCACGCCGCGATCGTGGCACCACTGGGCGGCGCGTGTGTGGACCGGCTTGCTCACGCGGCGGTACGTGGCCGGCGAAAACAGCAGGCCGTTGCGGTAGCCCAGGTCGTCGCAGAAGTGAAACACGTCGAATTTGTAGCCGCGGTCCCACGCCATTTCGAGCAGCGCCAGGTTCACCTCCAACTGGTGCGAGAACATCTCGCGGCACCAGTCCGGATCGGTGACCATCGCCATCAGGCCTCGCTCCGTGCCGACGACGAAGTTGATCATCGCGTCGTAGCCAAACCAGCCGTGGCCCATGAGCAGCGAACCGGCCTTCTGGGCGGCGGCGTAGTCGGTCGCGAGTTTGTCCCAGTTGACGCGATCCGGCGAGGGCGTCATGCGTTCCTTGGCCGCCGCCCACGTGTCGCGATCGACGATGGTGAAGTCGAGGAACTCCGGCACGCCGCCGTGCGTCTTCCAGTCCTTCCGCTTCGTCCCCCAGGACGTGGTGACGATCTTGTACTCCTCGGTCTCCTCGATGACGCGGGCCGGGTAGCGCGGGCTGTTATCGACCCCGATGCCGAAGATGCGGTCCCAGCCGAAGTAGTCCGCGGGCGCCACGTCCGCGGGCAGCCCCTCGCGCCGCCACCGGGCGACCGTCGCGCCCCACGGGCTTTCGCGAACCGGCACCCGGTCCGGCGTGCGGTGCTCGAAGACGGCAAGCAGACGTTCCCGACTGGTCATCTCCGCAGCCATGCAAAACTCCTTCGCCAAACAGACGTCATGATCCCATCGCCCGAAGCTTCGCCGCCGTCTCGAACAAGGCCACAACGTTGGGCCAGGGGAAGTTCGGGTCGACCTCCAGATATAGAATCGAGCCGCCCTGCAACGTCGCGCATTCGTCGATCAGCCGGCGGACGTAATCGCGCACCTGCGTCGGCGAACCGTGCTGCATGAGGTCGCCGCGGTCCGGGTGCAGTTCGACCGCCATGCCGAGCGAGCGGCACCGCCGCACGAGGTCGCCAGGCCGCCAGAGCGTCAGTTGAGGCCAGATCGCGTTCACGCCCAGGGCGGCAAAGTCTTCCAGCAGCGTATCGATCTGCCCGCAACTGTGGAAAAATATCTTCAGCCCCCCCTGCCGGGCCGGCTGGAAGATGTGTTCGTATCGCGGCCGGAAGAACCGCCGCCAGACTCGCGGCGGCAGGATGCACGCCTGCTGCGTGCCAAAGTCGTCGCCGAGAATGACACCGTCCGCGCCAAGCGCAGCCGCGCGTTCCACCAACCGGCGGCAGCGGTCTGCCACCAGGTCCGCCAGGCGATTGATCCGCGGGTCGTCCTCGAATATCTCGACGACGACCTGCTCGAACGGCCGGAGGAACTGCATCTGCTCGAACAGCGATCCGCCGTCGGCGAGCAGAAAGAACTGCTTGCGGTGCCGGGCCGCCCGTTCCCGTTCAGCGTCGTCCGGCAACACTGGGGCCGCGGGCACGCGGTAATCATCCAGCCGAGCGAAGTCAGCCAGCGGATACTCCGCGACGCAACCCCACACCCCGGGCGTCAGGTACTCCCACCGCGTACCCCATTCGTCCGTGCGGAATGCATGGTAGTGTCCAGCGGCATCGTAATCGCCCAGCGGGATGGGGGGCGGCAGGGCCAGCGAGTCCAGCGGGCCAAAGTCGTGGCCGGTCGCCTTAATCAGGTCGACCAGTTTCTGGCCGTGGTCGAAGAAGCCGCCGGCCGCGGGCAGTATCCGCAACGGCGGGACGTCCACGGCAGCGAAGTTCATCGCCGCCAGTACTCGTTCGCGTGACAGCACGGTTCCACCTCACCCCGTCAGATCAAACACGATCGGCGGCTGGAGCATCTGCTCGACCAGGCGGTCCACCGGCTCA
>JAQTVL010000676.1 GCA_028706835.1 Phycisphaerae bacterium
CACGTCCGCGCCGATAAAATACCGTGCCATAGAGGGCTCCTTCCCGTTGGTGTCTTGATGTCCTTGACCAACACCAATCTACCAACGGATTCCAAAGGATGCCCTCTCTTCATATATTCACACCTTGACCGCCTCGGTCCTTTTCGAGGCGGCAAGGTGTGTCTTCCGCGATGTTCCGTGGGCGCTACGCCCGCCGCTGGCCCCACCAATCCGCAAACCGCTCCCCCGTTGCCCGCCCGGTCGCATACTCCTCCGCCATCGCGACGATCCGCTCGATGCACTCATCGAGCGACAATCCCTCCGCCACGGTCTCCGCCAGTCTCGGGTGCCGCCCCAGCCGGCCGCCGGCCAGCAGCGTCGCGACCGCCCGCTCGGCCGTGATCGCGGCTGACGGGCATGCGGCGATGCAGTCGCGGCAGTTCAGGCATTTGTCGCCGAACTGCGGCCCGGCCTCGGTGACGTGGACGCAATGGTCCGGGCACGCCCGTTCGCACAGCTTGCAGTCGACGCACATCTCCGCATCGACGCGGCGGACAATGTGGCCGATCACGCCGATGTCGGCGATCTGCGGCCGGGAGCACGCGTTCGGGCACCCAGCCACGACTACGCGAAACACCTGATGGGCGGGCACGAGCCCGCCGGTGGTGGCGCCGAGTCGGCCAGCCAGGTCGATCCGTTCAAGGGCCGCCCGGATCGCGTCGGCCCACGCGGCTGCGGGTATCGCCAGGTGCGGGCAGTGCCGCATGATCCCCGCGCACGCCGACACCTCCACCGCCCCCACCATCGGCGGCCCGCCGGGAATGCCCGGTCTCACATCCGTCGGTCGCAATCCAATTCTCCCTCATTCGCTGTTTGTGGAGTGCGGTAGCGCAGCTACCGCTGTGGTTTCCAGCCATCGGTCGGCAGTCCCTGTAATACGTCGTCCTCCGCTCGCCCGTTCGGCGCTGTTGTGTCGGCACAACGATCCCCAGGTCGCAATCCACAGCGGGAGCTGCGCTCCCGCACTCCACAAAAGGACATCCATCATTCCGCACTGTGTCGAGCAAGGCTCTTGACCCGGGAACGCACTCGTCACTCCGCGCTCACTTCCGCCTCCGTCAGCGCCGTCGCCCGCGGGAACAGCACGTGGTTCTCTTTGTAGATGTGCAGCACCAGGTCGTCGTGAAGCTCCTGCAAATACGCCTCGACCTGACGCGCCGCCGCGTCATCCAGCCCGGCCCGGCCTGCCAGGCCGGCCAGCCGCATCGCCTTGATCCGCCGCAGTTCGCCCTTCGCGCCGTCGTGTTCGTGCCGCATCTGGGAGATTGGGCCCTCGACGTGGCCGCACCCGAACTCGATCGGCTCGCCACGGTCCAACTGGCGAATCATGGGGAACAGGATCTGCTCTTCCTTCATCAGGTGCATCTCGATCTCCGCCCGCAGCGACTCATGCACGCCGATCAATTCGTCGATCGCCCGCGGGTCGCCCGCGGCCCGGCGGGCGTCTGCCAGCAACTTCGTGCCGCGCGGGAAGTTGGCCTTCAGCCAAGCGTGGTGCGTCGCGACGATGTGGTCGAGCAGATCGGAGATCGGCATCGACCACGGCCCCGCCTGGCCGCGGGCGAGCAGGTCGAGCGTCAGGGCCAGTTCGCACCCGCACAGGCCCGCCTGCTCGGCCGCCTCGCCGATGCTCCGGCTGTCGGGCGTGATGTCGTGGTATTGCAGCACTTCGAGCGTCGCGGGGGGGGCCTTGACAACCTCAGCCAGTGTGGTCGCCTTGTCGATCATCGGTTCGCTCCTTGGGTTCGAGTCGCCTTTGTTCCTACGCTGAATTATCGCCGACGGACGAGCCAAGTCGCCGTGATATAGGTCAATTCGGGGGAAGGAACTTTCCCGCAGATTTCGCAGATGACGCAGATTGGAAGGAAGAGGAAGCCAGAATTCGGAATTCAGAAGTCAGAATGAAGAAGGACAAAAGGCTCTTGTCGCTACTCTGATTTCCGACTTCTTCTTCATCTGCGCAATCTGCGAAATCTGCGGGGAGTTACAAGCCTTTTGTGGTCGGCACGAACGCGCGTTTCAGCGACGATTCCGCGCTCGGCTTGCTGCGGTTGGCGATCTTCGCCTCCACCGCCAGCAGCACCAGCACCGCAGCCAGCAAGTACGGCCACAGTGGCGAGCCCTTGCGGCTCTGCTCGATCTTGTCCGCCAGGTCGGCGACGGATCGGCCGACCAGGACGGTTCGATCGGGGAGCATCGTTGCGAGCCGGTCGCCGTCGATGGTCGCCAGGTTCGACTCCTCCGCGGGTGCGTTCACGGCGAACGAGCCATGCGTCCGGCTGTCGAGGGCCGATTCGCCGAGCAGCCGCCAGGAGTAAAGCCCGATGGCGTCGGTGGCGACGAATTCGGCCGCGGGCCTGGAGGGACCCGCTCCGTCGGGTCCGTTGGCCACGACGGAGCGTGGCCCTCCAGCGGCGACAGGCAACTTGATCGGCGGCGTGTCCCGACTGGGCGGGCGGACCTCGACCTGGGCGCCCGCGGTGGCGGCCGGCAACTCCAGGCGGACAAGCTCGTTCTCGCGATGGTCGCCGGTGGAAACCCCCCCCCGCCCAGCCGACCCCAGCACAACCTGGCGAATCACCAGCGACTGGGCCCGGGCGATCCAGTCCGTCCAGCGCGGGTTGGCTGCGGCCC
>JAQTVL010000677.1 GCA_028706835.1 Phycisphaerae bacterium
GGGGGGGGGGGTGGGGGAGGGGGGCCGGCGAAAGCGCTTTGGCGGGGTGAAGTGCCTCAGCACTCGCCTTCGGCTTCTACCTGTCCCCTCTCCCTGGCCCTCCCCCCAAGGGGAGGGGATAGTTCCGCCTCCCTTGCCCTTATCACCGGGCCAAACATGGCCGGCAAGAGCACCTACATCCGCCAGGTCGCGCTGCTCACGCTGCTGGCCCAGACGGGGAGCTTCATCCCGGCCCGCGAGGCGACCATCGGGCTGGCGGATCGCATCTTCACCCGCGTGGGCGCAGCCGACGAGTTGGCCCGGGGGCAATCGACCTTCATGGTCGAGATGACCGAGACCGCGAACATCCTCAACAACGCCACCGGCCGGAGCCTGGTCATCCTCGACGAGGTCGGCCGGGGAACGTCCACGTTCGACGGCCTGTCGCTGGCCTGGGCGATCACCGAGTATCTGGTGGCGGTCGGCTGCCGGTGCCTGTTCGCGACGCACTACCACGAACTGGTGGAGTTGGCTGACCTGCTGGGCGGGATCGCCAACTTCAACGTGGCTGTTCGCGAGTGGGGCGAGCAGATCGTCTTCCTGCACCGCATCGTGCCCGGCGGCACGGACAAGAGCTACGGCGTCCACGTCGCCCGTTTGGCCGGCGTGCCGGCGGAGGTGATTCAGCGGGCCCGCGCCCTGCTCGTGGAACTGGAGGGCAACTTCACTCGCGACGCCCACAGCGAGGGGATGTCGGCCGGCAAGTCCGCCCGCGGCCGCAAGCCGACCCACGCCGAGGCGGGCGCCCAGATGTTCCTCTTCGGCCCCGAGCCGCACCCGCTGCTGGACGAGATTCGCGCATTGAACCTGGACGCCCTGCGTCCGGTCGACGCCCTGAACCTGCTGATGGAATACCAGAAGCGGCTGGGCAAGGAGAAGAACTGATCGCTGCCCCGTCGGCTGGTCGGAAGCGGTTGCGTTGTCGGTTTGCAGTATGCCTGTCAGGTCTTTGATTTCGACTGGACGACGCGACGACGCAGCCGGCTCACGGGTCCTGACAACGCGGATGAAACCTTTCGTAAACGTATGCAGCGCAAAGTGTTACGGCAAGGTTCATGAAGGTTTCTTCAAGCCTTTTTGAAACCTTTCTAAGTGCTTGTTAAATAGAAACTTGCGAGAAGGTTGCAAGGTTGCATCGTACCACACGCCCGCAGGCGTCCTGCCCGCCCAAGCTCACCTCGACCCCAGCAACGGCTCGGTCGTGGACGGTCCCACGGCGCCAGCCGCACCCCGCAGCCGAGCAAACCAATCTCACTTTATAGCACAGGTCTTCCGCATGTCAAGTAAATGTTAGGATGAATTAGTTCAGCGGCCAACCACGCCGCGACAACGCCGATCCCCGCGGGGATTGACGCCTCGGCCGAACCGCAAGGCCCCTTGATTCACCGCGGTTGGAAACATTGCATTCGTCTTGCTTGGTCGGTTCCGGAATTGACAAATCGCCCGCCCGCCGATACGTTCTCGCGATTGCCGGTATGGCGGCGAGAGGCATCTTCAACGGTGGCGACGCCCGAGGCGGGCGTCCCACGCTTTGGCAGGAGAGAACAATGGACATCAGCAAGAAACCGTGCAGCCTCGATTTCCTGGCCCTCGGCGCGGTCGTGCATCGGCTCGACCCCGGGATCATTCCGTTCCGCAAGGCCCGCTCCGTGGACGTCCATGTCTCCGGCGGCGAATACAACGTGGCGGCTGCGTTGACGGACTGCTTCGGGCTAAAGACCGGCATCGCCACTGCGATGCCGAAGTACGGGCTCGGCGAACTGGTGCAGGGCCGCGTGCGCGAGATGGGCGTGACGCCGTTCTACAAGTGGTTCGAGCACGACGGCGTCCGCGGGCCGAACATCGCGACCGTGTACAGCGACCGCGGCCAGGGCGTTCGGCCTCCGGTGGTGTTCTACAATCGCGCCAACGAGGCGGGCGCCCTGCTCAAGCCGGGGGATTTCGACTGGGCGAGCATCATGGCGGGCGGGCTGAAGTGGTTCCACTCCGGCGGGATCTTCGCGGCGCTGTCGGATACGACCAGCGAAGTGATTCTCGAGGGCATGCAGGCGGCGCATAAGGCCGGGGCGATCAACTCGTTCGACCTGAACTACCGGGCCAAGCTGTGGGCTCCGATCGGCGGCGTGGCGCGGGCGAATTCCGTGCTGCGGAAGATCGTGAGCAACGTCGACGCCCTGATCGGCAACGAGGAGGACCTGCAAAAGGGGCTGGGCATCAAGGGGCCGGACGTTCACTCCAAGGGCAAACTGGACACGGAGACGTTCTTCGGCATGATCGAGGCGGTCGTCAAGCAGTTCCCGAACGTGAAGATGGTGGCCACCACGCTCCGCGAGGTACACTCGACCAACCGGCACGACTGGTCGGCGGTGCTCTGGCTGGAAGGCAAACGCTACGTGGCGCCCACCTGCCAGCTCGACGTGCTCGACCGCGTCGGCGGCGGCGACGGGTTTGCAGCCGGCCTGATCTACGGCCTGCTCACCGGCCGATCGCCGGAGGAGGCGCTCCGGCTGGGCTGGGCGCACGGCGCGTTGCTGACGACGTTCCCCGGCGACACGACGATGGCCCGCGTGGACGAGGTCGAGGCGTTCGCCAAGGGCGGCTCGGCCCGCGTGCAGCGGTAGGGCGGGGG